>JAFAFZ010000001.1 GCA_023423215.1 Actinomycetes bacterium | reverse complement strand
ATCAAGGACCTCGCCAAGGAGATCGACGAGAAGTCCGAGATCGCCCAGGTGGCCGCCATCTCCGCCGCGGACCAGTCGATCGGCGACGTCATCGCGGACGCGATCGACAAGGTCGGCAAGGACGGCGTCGTCACCGTCGAGGAGTCCAACACGTTCGGCATCGACCTCGACTTCACCGAGGGCATGCAGTTCGACAAGGGCTACCTCTCCCCCTACTTCGTGACCGACGCGGAGCGTCAGGAAGCGGTCCTCGAGGATCCCTACATCCTGCTGCTCAACTCGAAGATCTCCTCGGTCCAGGAGCTCCTCCCGGTGCTCGAGAAGGTCATGCAGTCGGGCAAGCCGCTGCTGATCATCGCCGAGGACGTCGAGGGCGAGGCCCTGGCCACCCTGGTGGTCAACAAGATCCGCGGCACCTTCAACTCGGTCGCCGTCAAGGCCCCGGGCTTCGGTGAGCGCCGCAAGGCCATGCTGCAGGACCTCGCCGTCCTGACCGGCGGCCAGGTCATCGCCGAAGAGGTCGGCCTCAAGCTCGACTCGGCGACGCTCGACCTGCTCGGTCGTGCCCGCAAGGTCGTCGTCACCAAGGACCTCACCACCATCATCGAGGGTGCGGGCACCGCGGACGACGTCAACGGTCGGGTCGCCCAGATCAAGGCCGAGATCGAGAACACCGATTCGGACTGGGACCGCGAGAAGCTGCAGGAGCGCCTGGCGAAGCTGTCCGGCGGCGTCGCCGTCGTCAAGGTCGGCGCGGCCACCGAGGTCGAGCTCAAGGAGAAGAAGCACCGCATCGAGGACGCCCTCTCGGCGACCCGCGCGGCCATCGAGGAGGGCATCGTCGCCGGCGGCGGCACCGCCCTCGTCCGGGCCAAGACCGCCGTCTCGTCGACGGTCGACAGCCTCGAGGGCGACGAGCGCACCGGTGCGACGATCGTGCTGAAGGCGCTCGACGCGCCGGCCCGCATGATCGCCGACAACGCCGGCCTGGAAGGTGCGGTCATCGTGCAGCAGCTCGAGCGTGAGTCGGGCAACACCGGCTTCAACGCCTCGACCGGCGAGTTCGAGGACCTGCTCAAGGCGGGCGTCATCGACCCGGCCAAGGTGACCCGTGCGGCGCTGCAGAACGCAGCGTCCATCGCGTCGCTGCTCCTCACCACCGAGGCCCTCATCGCCGACAAGCCCGAAGAGGGCGGCGCCGGTGGCGGCATGCCCGACATGGGTGGCATGGGTGGCATGGGCGGCATGATGTGACCTTCCCCTCGGGGAAGCTCCGTCGTTCGCACTGAACGCACCAACGAAGGGTCGGTCGCCTCGGCGGCCGGCCCTTCGTCGCGATCCGGCGTGGAACCCGACCGCGCCCAGCCCGGTTCGGGACGTCAGGACGTCAGGACGTCACGTTCTGCAGCGTGAACGAGTACGGCTGTCCGCCGCCGCCCGTGACGACGAGGTCGGCGGAGGCGACGCCCTCCAGGTCGAGCTCGGTGGCGTCGCTGGGCTCGCCCTGCATGATCTCGCCCTGCACGAACTGCGATGCGCTGCCGATCCAGATCGAGGAGGCGTAGCGGAAGACCGCGGTGTTGCCGGGCATCACGCCGGTCGCGACGGACAGCAGCTTGCCGTTCTCGTAGACCTCTGCGTCGAGCACGCCCTGGCCGAGGCCGCTGCTGATCGAGATCTGCTCGGTGCCGGACGATGCGGTGGCGACCAGCGTGGTGCCGCTCGAGTCGTCCACGACCTGGAACGAGGATCCGGGGTTCGCGGACAGCTGCGCGGTCTGGTCGCCGAAGGAGTCGGTGGCGCCGACCGACAGCGCACCGAGCGTGAGCTGCTGGGAGTCGCCCGGCCCCTGCAGCTCGAGGATCGTCCATGCGACGTCCTGTTCGACCGATCCGAGCAGGTTCGGCCGGTACAGCACCACGGCCACCCCGTCGACGTCGTCCGTCTGGTCGATGACGTTCAGGTGGACCGGGAACCCCGCGTCGTCGATCATCACCGACGCGTCGACGAAGGCGTCCGGCAGGCCGCCGGTCAGGACCCGGGCGGGATAGGTCAGCCGCCGTGCGTCCGGGTCGTAGGTCGGTCGCAGCAGCTCGAGCGCCGCCTCGGACTGGGTGCCGTCGGCGGCGACCACGGCGATGGTGGCGTTCGGTGGGTCGTCGCCGAACTGGTCGTCCCAGTCGGCGACGAAGTCGGCGGTCCGCAGGTGCGTCGCGCCGCGGTTCGGTCGCTCGGTGATCGCGACGGTCACGTCCGCGACGTCGTCGAGCACCAGCTCCACGCCGTCGGAGGTCGTCCGGTAGGTGCCCGAGCGCGCGTTCTGCGAGAAGAAGTAGGCGGGCGCCGCCGAGGCGGCGGCCGTGGGTTCGCCGAGGCCGGCGACGCTCGTCGTGGTGGAGGTGGGTGCACCCGCGCCGTCGTCCGCCTCGACCGTGCAGGCGGCGGCGAGCATGAGCAGGCCCACGACGGCGGCGGCGGTGATGGTCCGCGGCACGCCGCGATCGAGCAGTCCCATGCCCTCCCGTCGGCCGTCGCACCCCCGTCGTGAGCTTCCCGGAGCAACGAGCCCGTGCGCCGCTCCACCCGTGGTGACCCGCAGCCGCCCGGCCCGCCGACCCGGGGCGGTGGCGACCCCACCGGTACGATGGCGCGCATGGACCCCCGCCCTCCCGTCGATCCCACGAAGCTCCTCCAGTACTGGCTCGAGTGGGAGACCGGCGAGACCCCGCCCGGCCGGGTGATGAGCAACCTCAAGACCGGCGGCCTGCGGGAGCTGCTCGAGCAGCTCGCCGCGGAGCAGCTCGCCCGCGGTTGAGCACCCCCGCCCGGGGTGGCCCGCAGCCGATCCCACGACCCGACCTCTGGACCCCGGGCAACCCCGCGCCCTGGGCGTCCGTCGAGCGCCCCTCGGGCCTGCTCGTGCCCGATCGGGCGCGCCTGCTGCTGCCGCCCGGGCACCTGGGCCTCGAGTCGCCGGTGAAGGCGCTCGGGGCGCACCCGTCCGCCGTGCTCGTCCCCCTCTACGAGGACGGCGGCGAGATGCACGTCGTGCTGACCCGTCGTGCGCAGACGCTGCGCACGCACCGCGGCGAGGTCAGCTTCCCCGGCGGGCGCGCCGAGCCGGGCGAGGACCCGGTGACCACCGCGATCCGCGAGGCGAACGAGGAGATCGGCCTGCCGCCCTCGGCCGTCGAGCCGCTCGGCGAGCTCGACCACCTGACCACCATCACCCGACGCACCTACATCGTGCCGGTCGTCGCGCTGCTGGACGGGCGGCCTGACGGCGAGGCCAACCCGGCCGAGGTCGAGAAGGTGCTCCACGTCCCGCTGTCCGAACTGATGGCGCCCGGCGTGTTCCGCGAGGAGCGCTGGGGCGACGGGGACACCGCCCGGCCGGTGTACTTCTTCGACCTGATCGGCGACACCGTGTGGGGTGCGACCGCCGCGCTGCTCCGCCAGCTGCTCGCCCGGCTGACGGACACGGATCCGGGCGGCACCTACGAGCTGGACCCGGCGCGAGGCACCGAGCTCGTGCACTTCGAGCTGGGGCCCGACGGCATGGGCGGCGTCGTCTGACCGTGCGCCTCGGCGGCTCCGGTCAGCCGGCGGCGAGGTGCGCGGTCCACCAGCCGGCGGCCGCGGTCCGGCGGTGCAGGTCGAGCTTGGCGTAGATGTGCTCCAGGTGCTTCTGCACCGTCCGCGGGCTGATCCGCAGGTCGACGGCGACCTCCTTGTTGGTCGCCCCCTCGGCGATCAGCGCCAGGATCTGCACCTCGCGCTGCGTCAGCGTCTCGCTGCGCGTGGAGCGCTCCGTCCCGTCCCGCCGGCCGACGTCGCCGAGCGTCACGGGTGCGAGGCCGCCGACCGTCGCGACCGCGGCGGTCAGGTACGGCGCCATCAGCGACAGCAGCACCCCGTCCTCACGTCGGAAGGGCGTGTGGTGTCGCCAGGTCGTCAGGTGCACGAGGCCGAACGAGGTCGGCTCCGACACGGTGAGCCGCCGCTGGTCGTGCTCGACGTCCGGGTCGAGGTCGTGGCCCGCGTGCGTCGTGGGCTCCGGGTCCCGCCACTCGGCCACGCCGTCGGAGGTGATGCGCTGCAGGTGCACCCCGTCGGCGGCGAGCACGTGACGCAGGCGCCGCACGAGCGCCTCGACGTCCGTCGGCCCCGTGGCCGCCACGGCGGCGTGGGCGAACTCGGCGGTCCGCCGGAGGTCGTTCCGGTTCAGCTGCACCCGCGTGCTCCCGGTCGGGGACGTTCCGACGCTACCGCTGCGCCGCCGACGACGCGCATGCGCCGAACGGCGTAGTGCGCGCCGGTCCCAGCGGGTGTTCCATGGGTGCGGACGGGCGAGTCGCGATCGAGGAGGACGTCATGGCACGCAAGGTCGCCGACTGCCGGGACATGCCGAGCGAGTCGGGCTGCACGCTCACCATCTCGGGTGAGGAGGACGAGGTCGTCTCGGCCGCGGTGGCGCACGCCGTCGCGGTGCACGGCCACGAGGACACGCCGGAGCTGGCCGACGCCATCCGCTCGTCCCTGAAGGACGAGCAGGTGCCGGCTGCGCACTGAGGGCGGCCGGCGCTCACGCCGGCCTCCCGCTCACGCCGGGTGGCCGCTCACATCCAGTAGTTCGGCGCCTCGGCCGTGATGGTCACGTCGTGGGGGTGCGCCTCGCGCAGGCCCGCGGGGCTCATGCGGACGAACTGCGCGTCGCGCTGCAGCTCGCCGATGGTGTGCGCACCGCAGTAGCCCATCGCGGACCGCAGGCCGCCGACCAGCTGGTAGAGGATCTTCTGGGCCGGGCCCTTGTAGGGCACGCGCCCCTCGACGCCCTCGGGGACGACCTTCTCGGTCGTCTCGACCTCGCCCTGGAAGTAGCGGTCCTTCGAGAACGACCGGGCGTTCATCGCGCCGAGCGATCCCATGCCGCGGTACGCCTTGTAGCGCTCGCCCTTCGACAGGACGATCTCGCCGGGGGTCTCGTCCACGCCGGCGAGCAGCGAGCCGACCATGACGACGTCGGCGCCGGCGCCGATCGCCTTCGCGATGTCGCCCGAGAAGCGCACGCCGCCGTCCGCGATGAGGCCCACGCCGTGGTCGGCCGCGATGACCGCGCACTCGTGGACGGCGGTCAGCTGCGGCACGCCCACGCCGGCGACTATGCGGGTGGTGCAGATCGAGCCCGGACCGACGCCGACCTTGATGGCGTCCGCACCGGCGTCGATCAGCGCCGCCGCCGCGGCGCCGGTGGCGATGTTGCCCGCCGCGACCGCCACCGACAGGTTGGCCTTGATCTTGCGCACGACCTCGAGCACCCCGGCCGAGTGGCCGTGCGCCGTGTCCACGACGAGCAGGTCCACGCCGGAGTCGACCAGGGCCTGGGCCCGCTCGAGCGCGTCGTCGCCGACGCCGACCGCTGCCGCGCAGCGCAGGCGGCCCTGCGAGTCCTTCGTCGCGTCCGGGTACTTGATCTTCTTGTTGATGTCCTTGACCGTGATGAGTCCGGTGATGCGGCCCTCGGCATCGACGACGGGCAGCTTCTCGATGCGGTGGCGGCCCAGGATCGTCTGGGCCTCTTCGAGCGTGGTGCCCTGCTGGGCGGTGATGAGCCCGTCCGAGGTCATGACCTCGGAGACCCGGCGGTTCGGGTCGTCCTCGAAGCGCAGGTCGCGGTTGGTCAGGATGCCGACCAGGTGCTGGCCCTCGTCCACGATCGGCACGCCCGAGATGCGGTACTTCGCCATGAGGTCCAGTGCGGAGCCGACCAGGTCCTGGGGGTGCAGGGTGACCGGGTCGACGATCATCCCGGACTCGGAGCGCTTGACCTTGTCGACCTCGGTGACCTGGTCCTCGATCGAGAGGTTGCGGTGGATCACGCCCATGCCGCCCTCCCGGGCGATGGCGATCGCGAGCCGGGCCTCGGTGACGGTGTCCATCGCCGCGGACATGAGCGGGATCGCCAGCTCGATGTCCGAGGTGAGCCGGGTCGACGTCGAGACCTGGGCGGGGATCACGTCGGAGGCCGCGGGCACGAGGCACACGTCGTCGAAGGTGAGGCCCAGGGTGCCGAACCGTGCGAGCGGATCGACCGCTGCACCTGCGAGGTCGGACGGGCCGTCGGGGTCGCGAGGTGGGGGCGTCATCCTCGGAGTCTATCCACCCACGCGGGGTCGGTCCGGAGGCGCAGGGCACGACGGGCCCGCCGTGCCATGCGCCATATCGCCCGACCGGCGACACGGCCGCGGGCGTAGCGTCGTGGGCATGGAACGACGTCATCGGGTGGTCGTGGTGGGTGCGGGGTTCGGTGGGCTGGCCACGCTCCGCTCCCTGGCCGACGCCCCGATCGACGTCGTCCTGGTGGACACCAACAACTTCCACACGTTCCAGCCGCTGCTCTACCAGGTGGCCACTGCGGGGCTCGACTCGGACGACATCGCGTACCCGGTGCGGGGCATCGCGGCGCGGCACGGTGGCGGCGCGGACGTGCGGCTCGGCCGGGTCGTCGACGTCGACCTGTCGGGCCGGCGGATCTGCTTCGAGGACGGTCCTGCGCTCGAGTACGACCAGCTCGTGCTGGCGGCCGGTGCGGTCACGGCGACCTACGGCATCCCGGGCGTCGAGGAGCACGCCTTCGGGCTGAAACAGCTGTCGGACTCGCTCGCGCTGCGGGCGCACGTGCTGCGCCAGTTCGAACGGGTCGCGGTCGACCGCTCCCTCATCGAGCAGGGGGCGCTGACGGTGGTCATCGGCGGCGGCGGGCCCACCGGCGTCGAGCTGGCCGGCGGTCTCGTCGAGCTGTTCGACCGGGTGCTCGCCCGTGACTTCCCGACGCTCGACCTGCGCGCGGCGCGCGTCGTCCTGGTCGAGCCGGCCGATCGCCTGCTCGGCAGCTTCGCCCCGCGCCTCTCGGAGCTCGCACGCCGCACGCTGGCGTCTCGGCGGGTCGAGGTCGTGCTCGGTGTCGGCGTCGCCGGCACCGACGGCAAGGTCGTCGAGCTGACCGACGGTCGCCGCATCCCGATGGGCACGCTCGTGTGGACCGCTGGCGTGAAGGCCGGCCCGCTGGCCGAGTGCCTGGCCGAGCAGCTGGGCGAGGGCGCGCTGACCCGTGGCGGTCGGGTCGTGGTCGAGCCGGACCTGTCGCTGCCCGGGCACCCCGAGGTGTTCGTCATCGGCGACCTGGCCGGCGCGACCGGCGACGACGGCGAGCTGCTGCCCCAGGTGGCGCCGGTCGCCATGCAGGGCGGCGAGCACGTCGCCCAGGTCATCCGCGCATCGCTCGACGGTCGCCCCGGGACCCCGTTCCGCTACCACGACAAGGGGTCGATGGCCACGATCGGCCGCCATGCCGCCGTGGCGCAGCTGCCCAACGGCGTCCGCCTCAGCGGCACGGCGGGCTGGCTCTCGTGGCTGGGCCTGCACCTGGTGATGCTGGTCGGGTTCCGCAACCGGGTGAACGTGCTGGTGAACTGGGCCTGGAGCTACCTGACCTACGACCGTGCGTCGCGCCTGATCGTCGACGTCGACGAGCACCCGCTCGAGCACCCGCCCGGCACCAGCTCCTGACCCGACGGTCGCCCGCTCAGCCCGTCACCAGGCGCATGCCGTCCGGCCCGACCCAGCCCAGTCCGTCGCCGAGGCGCCCGAACCACGAGCTGCCGTTCGGCGAGCCGCCCGAGGCCCACCAGGTCTCGACCACCCGGCCGTCGGAGCCGAGGTGCACCGCCATCGGGCGCGCCGTGATGTCGTAGGAGAAGGTCGAGGACGACTCCTCGTCGGGCGAGGCGTCGCCGATCGTCCAGATCCCCCCGGCGCCGTCGCTCCAGAGCTGGTGCACCCCGTCGGGCGTGCCGAGGCCCTCGAGCGTCGATCGCACCGCGCCGTCCGCGCCGACCCGCAGCAGCGGTGCGTCGGATCCGTGGCCACGGACCCACAC
>JAFAFZ010000646.1 GCA_023423215.1 Actinomycetes bacterium | reverse complement strand
CTCCCGCGCTGGAGCGGCACGACGACGATCGCCCAGCCCATGGTGAGGCCGAGGAATCCCTGCACGACGAACGACACCGCCGTGCGGACGGTCAGCGGGGTGCCGGTCCTGGGGAACGATCCCGCTGGCTGGGCCAGTGCGGAGCTCTCGGGCTGCCCAGGTCAGCCGAAGGGGTCGAGGGACGAGCCGACGACCCACATGCTGAAGTACTGGCTGTTCGCGCCGTAGGCCATGGCGAGCGCGGTCCTCGCACCGTCGACCTGGTGCTCGCCCGCCTCGCCACGCACCTGGTTGGCCGCCTCGGCGAAGCGCAGCAGGCCCGACGCGCCGATCGGGTTGGACGAGAGCACGCCGCCCGACGCGTTGATCGGGAAGTCGCCGGTCAGCTCGGTGGTGCCGTCGTCGACCATGCGCCACCCCTCGCCCGGCTCCGCGATGCCGTGCGCCTCGAGCCAGATCGGCTCGTGCCACGAGAACGGCACGTACAGCTCGGCCATGTCGAGCTGGCGCCTCGGATCGGTGATGCCGGCCATGCGGTACACGTCGTCCGCGCAGTCGATGCAGGCCTGGGGACGCACCGGGTCACGTCCCGGGAACGCCGGCGGCTCGGACCGCGACGAGGCACCGAGCACCCAGGCGGGCGGACGACCGTCGGCCGCCGCCGCCTCACCACCGGCCTGGTCGGTGATGACCACCGCGCACGCGCCGTCCGAGGACGGGCACGACTCGAGGAACCGGATCGGATCCCACATCATCGGCGAGTCCTTCACCTTCTCGATCGAGATGTCCTCGATCTTCAGGTGCGCGTACGGGTTCTTCAGCGCGTTCAGGCGATCCTTGACAGCGACCTTCCAACCGATGTGCTCGGGGGCCCCGCTGCGGTGGATGTAGGCGCGTATGAACGGCGCGAACGCGCCGCCCGCGCCGAGCGACGCACCCTTGCCGCTGCCGAGGGCGAACTGCGCATTGCCCTCGGACTGCTTCTCGAACGCGACGGCGAGCACCGTCCGGTAGCGGCCGGTCTGCACGTGCGACGCGGCGACGATGGCGGTCGTGCCGCCGACGGATCCGGCGGTGTGCACCCGGAACATCGGCTTGCCGACCGCACCCAGCGCGTCCGAGAGGTAGAGCTCGGGCTTCATCACGCCCTCGAACAGGTCCGGCGCCTTGCCCAGGATGACGGCGTCGATGTCGCCCATGGACATCTGCGCATCGTCGAGCGCACGGAACACGGCCTCTCGCACGAGGCCGCCGAAGGACACGTCGCGGCGGCGCGAGCGGTGGTGCGTCTGACCGACGCCGATCACAGCAGCGGGGATCACGAGCGGCCCTCCAGGATGCAGATCAGGTTCTGTTGCAGGCACGGGCCCGACGTGGCGTGGGCCAGGGCCCGGGTGCCGCCGTCGAACACGTGGTTCGCGGCGTGGCCGATGCGGCACAACCCGGTCGCCATGACCGGGTTGGCGGCCAGCGGTCCGCCCGAGGCGTTGACCACGACGTCGTCGCCCAGGCCGAGCACGTGGCGCAGCAGCAGCTCCTCGTGGGTGAACGCGGTCTGCAGCTCGGCCACCTCGACCGGCGCGTCGCCGAGTCCCGCCGCCTGGGCGGCGATCCGGGTCGACGGCGAGTCGTCGAGCGCCCGGAACGACGGGTTGTGGCACTCGGTCCGGTGGTCCAGCCCGGCGATCCACGCCGGTCGCTCGACCAGCTCGCGGGCACGATCGCCACGGGCCAGGACCATCGCCGCGGCGCCGTCGGTGATCGGCGGGGCGTCGTGGCGGCGCAGCGGCGCACGCAGGTAGTCCTCGGACAGCAGGGCGTCCACGTCGCCCTCGCCCCGGGAGCGCACGGCGACCTGCGCCATCGAGCGCTCGTCCGCGATGCCCGCCCCGATGACCGCCCGGGCCTGCAGCGCCCCGAACGTCAACGGGTCCGCCCCGATGGGCGCCAGGAAGTACGGGTCCATCTCCATCGGGTAGATCAGCGTCGGGTCCGCGGTCGAGGACCGACCGGAGCCCGTCACGACGGCGATGTCGATGTCGCCCTCCATCAACCGGAGCCACGCCTCGAACAGCGCCCAGGCGCCGTCCATCTCGACGTGCGAGTCGCGCTTCGGCGGCCAGGCGCCGATGGCGTCCAGGTTCGACACGAACGAGAACGCCTGACCGGTGATGTAGTCGCAGCTGCCGAGGCAGGTGAAGTCGACGTCGCGCCGCGTCAGGCCCAACGGGTCGAGCGCGTCGGTGATGACCTCCATCAGCAGCTGCGTCTCGGAGCGGTCGGTGCGCCGGACCAGCGGCGTGTGTGCCCAGCCCACCACGGCGATGTCGTCGAAGACCGGAGCGTCGGTTCCTGCCATCAGAAGATCCTGTTCAAGAGGTCGAGGTCGTCGATGCTCGGCTCGCCGTTCGGCATCCAGCCGAGCAGGTCGCCCGAGGTGCCGGCCATGCCGCCGCCCTCGTCGTCGTCCCGCTCCGCCGGGGACGCCCACACGGCTGCCACGCGCTGGCCGACGTGCACCTCGTCGGCGGGCAGCTCGAGCACCGGCTGGTACGACAGCACGACGTCGGTGTCGTCGAGCAGCACGAAGGCCCGCACGAACGGCTCGGTCTCGGTCTGGCCCGGGTACTGCACCGGCGTGACGATGGCGAAGTTCGTGATCGTCCCCGTGTGGGGCAGGTCCACGTCGCCCTCGGGGCCGATCTCGACGGCGTCGATCGGGCAGTAGCCCTTCCCTCCGGCGTAGACCCGGCCGCACACGGGGCACTTCGACCCGAGCAGCCGCTGCTCGCGCGACGCCTCGACCACCCGGTCGGCCGCATCGGGCACCGGGTTCCGGTACGAGATCGAGGCGACGTAGTCCATCATCGTCACCGGCTCCGCGGCCGGGCCGGTGTCCTCGCCGTCGACCTGTGCCTCCTCGCCGGGGACGAAGCACACGATGTCGTCCAGGCGACCGACCCGCGTGCCACGCCAGCGGGGGGCCACCCGCATGCCGTCGGACATGGCGTCGATCGAGCCGGCGTCGACGGCGTGCAGCAGGGGGGTGGTCGCGCCGTCGAGCCGCACGAACGCGAACCCGAACGGGCGGTCCAGCGGATGCTGCTCGGACGGGTTCGGCACCCACGTCCAGGACTCGACGGTGCCGGCCGGGCCGACCTCGACGAAGTCCGCCTCGAGCTCGGCGCCGGTCGCGGGATCCCACTCCATCGGGGGGACCAGGACCGCGTCGCCGTTGCGGATCCCCAGGATCCGTCGCTCGGTCAGCGCGGACATGAAGCTCCCGACCACGGGCCCCAGGGACCGCTGGTACGGGAAGGTAATCGTGCTGTCCACGAATCGGGTCATCGGCACCTCCGGCCGGTGGTCGATCGACCGCCTGTGTCGGGCGTCACCGGCACCATATGGCATCGGAGCGGCACGAGTGCCGAGATCTGGGCCGTGTGCGAACGTCGGAGGGCCATGACCTCGACCGCTCGCCCGTCCGCCGGGCCGGAACTGCGCCACGCCCGAGCCGCCGTCGCCGCGCTGTTCCTGACCAACGGCGCGGTGTTCGCGAACCTCGTGCCCCGCCTCCCCGAGATCAAGGCGTCCCTCGGGCTGTCGAACGCGACGTACGGCCTCGTGGTCGCGTCCTTCCCCGCGGGAGCCGTCGCGGTCGGCCTGGCCGCCGCGCCGCTCGTGCGCCGGCTGGGCTCCGCACGGGTCGCCGTGCTCGGGACGGTGGTCACCAGCACCGGCCTGCTCGCTGCTGCGGTCGCCCCATCCGCGGTCCTGCTGGCCGGCGCACTCGTGGTCGCCGGCGCGGCCGACGCGTGCACCGACGTGGGCCAGAACGCCCACGGGCTCCGCGTGCAGCGTCGCTACGGACGCTCGATCATCAACTCGTTCCATGCGGTCTGGTCGATCGGCGCAGTGCTCGGCGGAGCGATGTCGGCCGTGGCGATCGCACTCCACGTGCCGATCGGGGTGCACCTCGCCACCACCGCGATGCTGTTCTCCGCCGTGGCGCTCGGTGCGCTGCGCTGGTGCCTGCCGGGCTCCGACGTGCCGGTCGGCGATCCCACCGGCGTGGGCGCCACGTCGGACGGATCGACCGGGTCCGTGTCGTTCGGCGCCGACCGGAGCGCCGTGCCGTCCAGGTCGGTGATCGTGGTGACGCTCGCGGCCCTCGTGGCGATCGCGACGGCGGGCACGGTGGTCGAGGACGCAGGGTTCTCGTGGGCGGCGCTCTACCTGTCCGGCGACGTCGGGGCGACCGCCGCGGTGGCCGCCACCGGCTTCATCGCCCTCGTCGGCGCGCAGTTCGTCGGCCGCCTCCTCGGCGACCGGCTGGTCGATCGCTTCGGCGAGCGGGCGATCGCGCGCACCGGCGGGATGGTCGCGGCGCTCGGGATGGGCCTGGCGCTGGCGTTCCCCACCGTGCCGGGCACGATCGCCGGGTTCGGGGCGGCCGGGTACGGCGTCGCGACGCTCGTCCCCGCGGCGATGCACGCCGCGGACGAGCTGCCCGGCCTGCGTGCCGGCACGGCGCTGACGGTGGTCTCGTGGTTGATGCGACTCGGCTTCCTGCTGTCGCCCCCGGTCGTCGGCCTGATCGCGGATCGGACCGACCTGCGGGTCGCGTTGGCGATCGTGCCGCTCGCGGGCCTCGCCGTCGTGTGCCTGGCGGGGGT
>JAFAFZ010000582.1 GCA_023423215.1 Actinomycetes bacterium | reverse complement strand
ACCCCCGCCCGAGCCCGCCCAGGCTGGGGAAACCTGGGGGGATCAGGGCGGATCTGGTCGCTGAGCGACCAGATCCGCCCTCTTTCGACGGTGGGCAGCTCGTGACGGCGGCGACGGCGGCGCCCTGCCGACTGCGACTATCGGAGCTGCGGCTGGTCGGCGGCCATGTCGCCGACCTGCGGGACGCCGTCGGCAGCCAGCACCAGGTTCACCGTGCCGTTCGGGTACGACACGGACTCGGTGACCCGGAACGCGGTCGGGGCTGCGCCGGGCTCGAACACCCGCTTCCCGGCGCCGAGCACGATCGGGTAGATCCAGAGCTCGACCTCGTCGACGAGGCGTTCGGCCAGCAGCGACTGCACCAGGTCCAGGCTGCCGATCACGTGCACGTGCTCGTGACGGGTGGTGAGCTCCCGCACCGACTCGGCCAGCTCGCCCTGCAGGACGCTCGTGCCCGTCCACGGCAGGGGGTCCGACAGCGTGCGGGACGCGACGTACTTCGGCGCCTCGTTGAGGAGCTTCGTGAAGGGCACCTCGGCGGGGGCGGTCGGCCAGTAGCCGGCGAAGATGTCGTAGGTCCGGCGCCCGAGCAGCAGCGCATCCATCCGCTGGGCCCGCTCGAACATCGCGTCGCCCGAGGTGGGGTCGATCAGCGGTGCCTGCCACCCGCCGAACTCGAAGCCGCTGGTCGTGTCCTCGTCCGGTCCACCCGGCGCCTGCGCGATGCCGTCCAGCGTCACGAACTCCGTCACGGTGATCTCTCCCATTGCCATCTCCTCGAGCTGCGTGGTCACCCGATCCGACGGCTCCTCCGAGAGGAACTCATCGGCGGTCCGAACGATGGTGCACCCCGCAACGTCGTCGGGGCGTGCCGGATCCGACGACATGGGTCGGGCGCGGGGATAGCCTCCGCCGGGTCGGAGACCGAACAGGGAGGGTTCCGGATGACGTACGAGGTGGACTTCACCGACGTGTCGACGGTCGGGCTGGAGTCGTCGCCGGTCGCGGAGGCGCTCGCAGGGCTGCGTGCGAACGAGGCGCGGTACTTCAAGAACAAGTTCGACCACGTCTTCACCGTCGAACCCGCCAGCTCGGCGAAGACGACGATCGACCGGGTCAGCACGATCCTGAAGGAGGAGCGGGACATCGTCATCGCATCCCCTCCGCTCGAGGCCACCTCGTTCGAGGTCCCCGGGATCCGCTTCGACTACGTCTTCTACGAGAGCGGGCTGTCGATCAACGTCATGTGGGAGTTCGACAACCCCAAGAAGCACGCCGTCGGGTTCAAGCTCTCCGACGGCATGGAGATCCCCGACGAGCTCAGCTCCTTCAAGTTCGCCCGTCAGAAGTCCAAGCTCGCCGGCACGATCCGCGGCTCGTACTTCGTCATCAAGGGCGACTACTGAGCAGTTCCCAAGATGCCGGCGACCGGTTCAGCGGCTGCGGTGACGTCGGGTTCGACGAGGCGCGTAGTTGAACCACTCGCCTGGATGACGGCGCCGATGAATGGCGAACCGCACCCGAGCCCACAGCGGCATGCGCCGAACCGGGCTCCGCAGGTCCCGGCCCCGAACCCGATCGACGCGATGACCTTCGACGTCGAAGAGATCGACTTGCGGCATCCGCCGTCCACGCCAGACCACGCACACGAAGCCGTGGTCGGCGACGGGACGGTTACGCCCCCGCCACTTCGCCGCTGACACTCCGGTGGCGGCGATCAACGCGCTGTAGCGAGTGCGGGCGCTGCGCCACGGCAACCTGCGCGTGCTGTGGTCGAGGTGCATTCCGCTCGACGTGTGGCGGAACCAACGCTCGCCAGGTGTCGGACGGGGCGGGAGCTGCCGATCGTCGCCCGCGCCTCCCGCCGAACCGACCTCGCTCCAGATTCCCTCGCGACGCCGGTACCGCCTGGACCCCACGTCGCCACCCGAGCGCTTGCCCCTGGTCGCGACGAGCACCACGGCATCGTCACCGTGCACGTCGACTGCGAGCGTCGCCCAGCGATGTCGTCGGCTGAATCGGACGGGGCCGTCGACCCTGCCGAGCTCGATCGCGCGTCGGCACTCGGCGTCGATCTCCTCCCACACGGTGCTGGAGGGTAGCGACGCTCGCCGCTGCACCCTCGACAAGTTCTGCGGGGCGACACGTGACGACCTGTCGTCGGCATATCGAAAAGCGCGTACGCGGTCGCAACGGCCGGTGCTCTTGGGTGGAGGGCGTGGCCCCTCCCCCGTTCCGCCTCGCCCCTGACGCCCGCGCGCCGCGGCTCGCCGTCTTCGACTGCGACGCGGACGAGGCCGAACTGTTCCACCGGCTCGCAGGTGACCACGGGGTCGACGTCCGGACCACCGGCGATCCGCTGTCCGCCGGGCTCGACGTCCCGACCGGCACCCGCTGCGTCAGCGTCGCGCACACCTCGAAGGTCGCGGCCCGCACGCTGCGGGCGGTACGGGCCGTCGGGGTCGAGCGACTGATCACCCGCAGCGTCGGCGTCGACCACGTCGACCTCGACGCCGCGCACGAGGTCGGCGTCACCGTCGACAACGTGACCTACTCGCCGGACGGCGTCGCCGACTTCACGGTCATGCTCGTCCTGATGGCGCTCCGCCACGCGACACGGGCAGCCGAAGCAGGGTCCCCGGATTCGTGCGTCCGAGCACGCGACCTGCGCGACCTGACCGTCGGCGTGCTCGGAGCCGGCAGCATCGGTCGGGCCGTCATCGCACGGCTGCACGGCTTCGGCTGCAACGTCCTGGCCTGCACGAACCGTCCGACGACGGGACTCGACGTCGCCCTCGTCGACCTCGACGAACTGCTCGCCCGCTCGGACGTCGTGTCGCTGCACGTGCCGCTGACGGCCGGGACGCGCCACCTGATCGGCCCCGAGCAGCTGGCGTCGATGCGTCGCGACGCGGTGCTGATCAACACCGCCCGCGGTGCGGTCGTCGACACCGACGCCCTGGTCGTCGCGCTCGAGGACGGTCGACTGGGCGGCGCCGCCCTGGACGTCGTCGACGGCGACGACGCGCTCCTGGATCGCCTGCGACGCCAGCCGAACGTGACGCTCACCCCGCACGTCGCCTACCGCACCGTGCGGACGCTGCACGAGACGGTCGCCGCCACGCTCACCACCTGCACGACCCACGAGAGGAACCACACCGATGACCAGGCCGACGATCGCGATCCTGTTCGGCGGATGCTCGGAGGAGCATGACGTCTCGGTGAAGTCGGCGGTCCAGGTCGCGGCGCACCTCGACCGCGACCGGTACGAGCCGGTGTTCGTCGGGATCACTCGGGCCGGCGCGTGGCTGCGCTGCGACGAGCCCGGGACGGACTGGCAGGAGGGCGAGTGCCGCCCCGCCGTGCTGTCACCCGACCGGCCGACCCACGGGCTGCTCGTGTCCGTCGGCACCGGCTGGTTCGAGCCCGTGCACGTCGACGTGGTCATCCCCGTGCTGCACGGCCGCTTCGGCGAGGACGGCACGGTGCAGGGACTGCTCGACCTGGCGGGCATCCCGTACGTCGGCTGCGGCCTGGCTGCGTCCGCGATCTGCATGGACAAGTCGCTCGCCTACGTCGTCGCAGGGAGCGCCGGGATCGAGACGCCGGAGTTCCGGGTCCTCGCCGAGCACGAGGACACGCCCCGCGAGGCACTGGGCTTCCCGGTCTTCGTCAAGCCGGCGCGATCGGGATCGTCCTTCGGCGTGACCCGGGTCGACCGCCCGGACCAGCTCCGAGCCGCTATCGACGAGGCCCGCCGCTACGACTCGAAGGTCCTGCTCGAACGAGCGGTGGTCGGCACCGAGGTCGGGTGCGCGGTGCTGGGGCCGAGCGACGATCCCTTCGTCGGCGAGGTCGACCAGATCACGCTGCGGCACGGCATCTTCCGCATCCACCAGGAGGACGATCCGGAGCACGGGTCCGAGAACTCGGTCGTCACCGTGCCGGCGGACCTCTCCGACGGGGATCGCGCGCGGGTGCGCGACATGGCCGCCGCCGTCTACGCGGCGCTCGGGTGCGAGGGCCTCGCCCGCGTCGACCTGTTCCTGTGCGACGACGGCCGGGTCGTCCTGAACGAGGTCAACACGCTGCCCGGCTTCACCTCGTACAGCCGCTACCCACGGATGATGGCGGCGGCGGGCGTCACCGGTCCCGAGCTGATCGACCGGCTCATCGCCGCGGCGATGGAGCGCTGAGCGTGGAACCCGGGTTCGTCTTCCTGGACGACGTGCTGCCCGGCGTGCGCTGGGATGCCAAGTACGCGACGTGGGACAACTTCACCGGGACGCCGGTCGACGGCTACGAGGTCAACCGCATCGTGGGATCCGAGCCGCTCGCCGACGGGCTGCTCGCGGTGCAGCGTGCTGCGTGCGAGCTCGGGTTCGGCCTGCTGCTCTGGGACGGCTACCGCCCTCAACGGGCGGTCGACCGCTTCCTCGCGTGGTCCACCGAACGCGACGACGGACGGACGAAGCAGCGCTTCTACCCGCGGATCGATCGCGCCGAGATGATCACCAGCGGCTACGTCGCCACCCGATCCGGCCACAGCCGAGGCAGTGCCGTCGACCTGACCCTGTACCACCTGGGTTCCGGTCGCCTGGTCGAGATGGGTGGCGGTCACGACCTGATGGACGAGCGCTCCCACCACGGCGCGGCCGGCGTCACCGGAAGCGCGGCGGCGAACCGGCGCACCCTCTGCTCGATCATGGAGGCGTGCGGGTTCCGTCGCTACGACGCCGAGTGGTGGCACTACTCGCTCGCGGTCGAGCCGTACCCCGACACCTACTTCGACTTCCTCGTGGCGTAGGTCGGGCTGGGTCGGGACGGGCGCGGTGAGGCCGAGCGTGGTGGATCAGGTGGGCGCCGGTGCGGATGCGGGCAACCGGACCGTGGCCGAGAGTCCACCCTGGGCTCGGGCCGCCAGCACGAGGGTGCCGTCGTGGGCACGGACGATGCTCTCGACGATCGCCAGGCCGAGCCCGACGCCGGCGTGGTCGCCACGAGCTCGTTCGCTGCCCCGCTGGAACGGCTCCGCGAGCGTTGCGACCAGGCGCGGGCTGAGCACCTCGCCGGTGTTCTCGACGGCGAGCTCGACGACGCTCGGACCCGACGCAGTGCGGACCCGGACCAGACCCTCGGAGGGGAGGTTGTGGACGATGGCGTTGTGCACCAGGTTGGTCGCCATCTGGAGCAGGAGCGCGTGCGAGCCCGTCGTCGTGGCGACCTCGCCCTCGGACAGCTCGAGGGCGACGCCGGACCGCTCGGCCAGCGGCAGCAGGGTCTCGACCGCCTCCTCGGCGACGAGCGACAGGTCGACGTCGTCGCGCGTGAACGAGCGCTGGTCGGCGCGACTCAGCAGCAGCAGCGCCTCGGTCAGATCGATGGCGCGTCCGTTGACGACGCGCAGACGCTCGATGAGCTCGTCGGTGTTGCGGTCCGGATCCTTGCGGGCGACGTCGAGCAGGGTCTGCGTGATGGCCAGCGGCGTGCGCAGCTCGTGCGACGCGTTCGCGGCGAAGCGCTGCTGCTCGGCGACGTGCGCCTCGAGCTGGGCCAGCATCGTGTCGAAGCTGTCGGCGAGCTCGCGGAACTCGTCGTTGCGGCCCTCCAGCTGGATGCGGTGCGAGAGCGAGCCGGTGGCGGCGCGTCGGGTCGCGTTGGTGATGCGGGTCAGCGGTCCGAGCATGCTGCCGGCGAGGAACCACCCGCCGATCAGGCCGAAGGCCAGCAGCGCGACCAGCGCCCAGGCTGCCCGCGGGGCGAAGGCCTCGACCAGGTCCGAACGGTTCGGGACGAAGGGGCGGGCCCCGACCGGAGCCCCGGCCGGCGCGTCGATCCAGATGACCTCCGGCACGTAGCGCAACAGGAACACCCAGACCGCGGCCAGCAGCAGCGCGCTCGCCACCATCAGGAACGCGGCGTAGCTGAGGGTGAGCTTGAGCCGGACGCTCAGCCCCGGCGCGCGGCGCCTCTCCCCTTCGTCGTCGGTCGCCTGCACGTCAGGCCGCCGGACCGACGTCGATGCGATAGCCCACACCCGGGACCGTCGCGATGACCCACGGCTCGCCGAGCCGCTTGCGCAGCGCCGAGACGGTGATGCGCACCGCGTTGGTGAAGGGGGCGACGTGCTCGTCCCACGCGCGTTCGAGCAGCTGCTCAGAGCTCACCACCCCGCCCTCGGCACCGACGAGCACCTCGAGGACGGCGAACTGCTTCCG
>JAFAFZ010000565.1 GCA_023423215.1 Actinomycetes bacterium | reverse complement strand
CGGGTGCGTCCATGGCCGCGCACGGTACCCCCGGGTCGTTGTGAGTTGCAACGAGATGCGGACGGCGCGAACCTGCGTGCCGGATCGCACGTTCGGGGGGACGACATGGTGGCATCGGACGGAGGGCTGCAGGACCGGGTCGCGATCGTGACCGGCGCCGGGGACGGCATCGGACTGGGCATCGCACGGCGCTTCGCACGCGAGGGCGCGACGGTGGTCATCGCGGAGGTGGACGAGGAGACCGGCGCTGCCGCGGCCGAGGACATCGCACGCGAGCTCGGCGGTCGGGCGCTGTTCGTGCCCACCGACGTCACCGTGCGCGAGTCGGTCGAGGCGGTCGTCGATCGCACGGTCGCCGAGTTCGGCGGGGTGCACGTGCTCGTCAACAACGCGTGGGGCGGCGGTTCGATGGTGCGGCTCGAGCACTCGACCGAGGAGCAGATGGAGCATGGGCTGCGCATGGCGTTCTACGCCGCGTACTGGTCGATGCTGCGCTGCTTCCCCCACCTGCGCGACGCCGGCGGGGGTTCGATCATCAACATCTGCTCGCTGAACGGCGTGAACGCGCACCCCTTCACCCCGGAGTACAACGTCGGCAAGGAGGCGCTGCGCACCCTGACCCGCACCGCCGCCCGCGAGTGGGCCCGCCACTCGATCCGCGCCAACGTCATCTGTCCCGGGGCGGCGACGGCGACCTACAAGGCCGTCCAGGAGGCGATGCCCGAGATGATCGCCGAGATCCTCACGCAGGTGCCGATGGGCTACATGGGCGACCCCGAGCGCGACATCGGCGGCGTCGCCTACTTCCTGGCCAGCGACGACTCGCGCTACCTGACGGGCAACACGCTGTTCGCCGACGGCGGCGGCCACATCAACGGCGTGCCGTGGGCCCCCGACCTGCCGGACTGAGCGTGCCCGACCCCACCACCCCGGCACCCGACGGACCCGCCGGCCGACCGGCGAGCACGCCCCCGCCCCCCGAGCTGGACCGGCTGATCGCCCACGACGAGATCCGGCTGCTGGCCTCGCGCTACGCCGTCGCCGTCGACTCGAGGGACCTGGACGCGCTCGTCTCGCTGTTCGTGCCCGACGTGCGGGTCGGCCGGGAGCGTCGGGGCCACGACGCGCTGCGGGAGGACTTCGAGCGCTCGCTGTCCGCCGTCGGCGTGACCATCCTGCAGGTCGGCACCCACGTCATCGACCTGGTGGACGCCGACCACGCCACCGGGGTCGTCTACTGCTCGGGGCAGGTCGAGGACGGCGGACGCTGGATCCACCAGGCCATCCTCTACCGGGACACCTACGAGCGCCGCGACGGCCACTGGCGCTACGTGCGACGGGTCCACGAGCTGTTCCACGGCGTGGCGGCGCCGACCCACCCCCGGCAGCAGCCGCCGGCCAACTGGCCCGAGCGCGCCGACGGCGTCGGCACCGCGCCCGAGTCGTTCGGGACGTGGGGCGCGTTCTGGAGCCGGCAACCACCTCGGTAGCGTGGACGGGGTGACCTCCCCCGTCGACGACCTGCGACCGTCGCGCCCGGACGCGGCGATCGGGCCGGCCGCTGCGGCCGACCGCGCCCGGCGCTTCACGACCCGCCTGGGCCGGCTGAGCGCACGGTCCGTCGGCACGACCTTCGACGCGTTCCGCGACATCGACTGGGACGACCCCTCGATGGCGGTGGACGTCACCGACCTGCGCTTCGAGCTGAGCCCGGCGGACCCCCTCGGCGCGGACGAGTGGTACCGGGCGCTGCCGCCCTCCGAGCGGGCCCGCATCGGCGCGCTGCGCGTCGCCTCGTGCGTCACGACGGCGTGGCAGTTCGAGAACCTGCTCCAGCAGGGGCTGCTGCACCGCGCCCTGTACCTGCGCGACGCGGACGCCGAGTTCCGCTACCTGCACCACGAGATCATCGAGGAGTCGCAGCACACCCTGATGTTCCACGAGTTCGTGCGGCGCAGCGGGTTCCGCGTGCGGGGCATGCCGTGGTCGCTGCGGAAGTTCACCGAGGTCATCATCGGCAGCCTGGCGAAGTGGTCGCCGGGCGTGTTCTTCGTCATGGTGCTGGGCGGCGAGGACCCCGTCGACCTGGTGAACCACCAGGTCCTCGAGAGCGGCCATCCGCACCCCCTGCTCGAGCGCATCATGTCGGTGCACATCGCCGAGGAGGCCCGCCACATCTCCTACGCGCGCGCCGCGCTGCACCACGAGGTGCCCCGCCTGGGGCGGGTCCGCCGCGCGCTGCTGTCGGTCATCGCGCCGTTCGCGCTCGGCATCATGGCGCGGCTGATGATCCTGCCGGGCCGCGACGTCGTGCGGGGTGGGGTCCCGCGCCCGGTCCTGCGCCGCGCCTACCGCTCGGAGCAGGGCCACCGGCTCTACGCACGTGCGGTGTCCCGGCCGCGCCGGACGCTGCGCGAGCTGGGCATCGAGTCCCGGGCCGGCCGGTGGACCTGGCGGGCGTTCGGCATCTGGGACGAGGACGTCGCAGCCTGAGCGCCGCTCGTGACGGGCGGCCCGAGGGCCGGCGCGGCGTCGGTCAGTCCGCCGCCGCCGTGGGATCGGGAGCCCGCCCGCGGACCTCGCCCACGGCGACGAGCGCCACCATGAGGAGCCCGGTGACGACGACCGGCAGGCCGATCAGCCCGCCGAGCAGGATCAGGACGGCGACGACCGGGTACGCCCACAGCACCGCGCCACGGTCGCGCGAGCGACGGTGCAGCACCCACACGCTCACCGTGTAGATCGCGACCGGGACGGCGACCACCAGGACCGCCTGGTCCGAGGAGATCCCGGTGTGGTGGGTGAGCTGCGCGACCCTCGAGGCGATCCCTCCCCCGACCGCCGCCGCTGCCGCGTACACGAAGTAGTGGCCGTAGCCCCAGACGAACGAAGCCGAGCTCGGTCGCTCGACCCCTGCGTGGCGCGCGTCCTCGATCAGCCGCTCGGCCGGTTGGGCGAAGTAGATCCACCACATCGAGCAGACGATGAGCAGGGCACCGAAGGCGGTCATCAGCACGCCGTCCGCGGCACCGCCCGCGTCGAGCGAGCTCTGGACCGCGACGGTCGCCGACA
>JAFAFZ010000542.1 GCA_023423215.1 Actinomycetes bacterium | reverse complement strand
CGTCGTCGCAGGCAGCCCCACGCGCTCGGAACCTCTCGGCGCTACCGTCGACCCATGGCGACCTCCGGCACTGCGACCTCCGGCACCACGGCGACCGAGCCCGGCGATGCGGGCACGCCCGTGCCCGGCGAGCCCCTCGGCACCCTCGCGGCATGCCGTCGCTACCCCGTGAAGTCCTTCCAGGGGCTCGACGTCGACGAGCTGTCCCTCACCACAGCCGGCGTCGACGGCGACCGCACCCACGCGCTCGTCGAACGCGACAGCGGCCGCCTGCTCAGCGCCAAGCGCCACTCCGTGCTGCTCACCGCCCGGGCCGACGACACGGCGCTCACCCTGCCCGACGGCACCCGGGTCGCCCTGGACGACCCGGACGCCTCGGCCGCCGTGAGCTCGTGGCTCGGGCGCGAGGTGCACCTGACCCCGGTCTCGGAGCTCGACGAGACCGAGCAGCTCAACTTCGAGATGACCTTCGACCCGCCGGACGACTCCTCGGAGTACTTCGAGATCCCGGGGCCGGCAGGCTCGTTCCTGGACTGCGCGCCGCTCCACTTCGTCACCACGGCCACCGCCGCGGCGTGCGAGCTGGCCCGACCGGACCTCGACTGGGACGTGCGCCGCTTCCGCCCGAACCTCGTGCTGGACGTCGACGGTCCTGCGTTCGTCGAGGACGCATGGACCGGTCGCCGCCTCCGCATCGGTGACGACGCCGTCATCGAGGTCATGATGCCCACCGTGCGCTGCGCCATGCCCCTGCGGGCCCAGCCGGCGCTCGGCGACCACGCCGCGCTCGAGCGTCAGCCCGCCCTCTTCGCCGCCATGAACGAGCTGCACGAGGCGCACCCCAACCACTTCGGCTGCTACGCCACCGTCGTGGCCCCCGGATCGGTCCGCCTCGGCGATCCGGTCGAGCTCCTCCCCCAGTAGGCGAGCCACCTCGGCCCGTCGAGGGCCCGCGGGCGAGCAGCGCCGACCCCGCCGGTAGTCTGCGCCCATGTCCGTCCCGCTCGCGCCGACCTCGATCGAGCAGCGCTCGACCGACGTCGCGCCGCTCGTGGACGGCTACGGCCGCGTCGCCCGCGACCTGCGCATCTCGGTCACCGACCGCTGCGACCTGCGCTGCACCTACTGCATGCCGGCCGAGGGCCTCGACTGGATGCCCGCCGAGCAGCAGCTGAGCTTCGACGAGATCGAGCGCCTCGCGCGGTGCCTCACCGGCCTGGGCATCCGCTCCATCCGACTCACCGGGGGTGAGCCGCTCATGCGTGCGCACCTCGACCGTCTCGTCGCCCGGCTCGCGGCGCTGGGCCTCGACGACCTCTCGCTCACGACCAACGGGACGACGCTGGCACGGCACGCGGCCCGGCTGGCGGACGCCGGGCTGGACCGGGTCAACGTCAGCCTCGACTCGCTCGTGTCGCACCGCGTCGCCGCGATGACGCGGCGCGACTCGCTCGACAAGGTCCTGCACGGCATCGAGGTCGCGCAGCGCAGCGGCCTGGCGCCGGTGAAGGTCAACTGCGTCGTCGTCGCCGGCAGCAACGACGACGAGATCCTCGACTTCGTCGAGTTCGCCCGGCGGACCGGCTGCGACGTGCGCTTCATCGAGAACATGCCCCTCGGGGGCGGCGACGGCTGGACGCCCGACGTCGTGCTGCCCGCGGCCGAGGTGCTCGCCCGGGTGGAGCGCCACCACGAGCTGGTGCCCGTCACCCGTGGGGCCGAACCCGCCAGCAGCTACCGCTTCGCGGATGGTGCGCCCGGCCGCATCGGCGTCATCGCCAGCGTGACCGAGCCCTTCTGCTCGTCCTGCGACCGCCTGCGGCTCACCTCGGACGGGCAGCTGCGCACCTGCCTGTTCGCCCACACCGAGACCGACCTGCGCGGTCCCCTGCGCGACGGCGCCAGCGACGCCGAGCTCGCCGACCTGGTGCGCACCGCCGTGGCCGGCAAGGGCCCTGGTCACGCGATCGGTCAGCCCCAGTTCGAGCAGCCCGTGCGGCTGATGTCGAGGATCGGGGGATGAGCCGGGCCCGACGCACGGTGACCGCCACCGAGCTGGACGCACCCCTCATGTCCTACGACGACGCGCTCGACACCGTGCGCGCCGCGTTCGTGCCGCTGGCCCCGGTCGAGGTCCCGTTGGCCGAGGCGCTCGGGCTCGTGCTGGCGCAGGACGTGAGCTCGTCCGACGACATCCCGGCGTTCGACAACTCGGCGATGGACGGGTACGCCGTGCGCAGCGCCGACCTGTCCGCAGCCACGCCGACGGCACCCACGACGCTCGACGTCGACGACGAACCCTCCGCGGGCACCGCGGCGAAGGTCATGACCGGCTTCCCCGTGCCCGACGGCGCCGACGCCGTCGTGCCCTGGGAGCGCACCCGAGCCCTGGACGACGGCACCCGCATCGTCGTCGAGCAGCCCGTCGAGGCCGGCACGTTCGTGCGCTCCCGCGGCGAGGACGTGCGTGCGGGGGACACCGTGCTGCGGCGGGGGACCGTGCTCGGTCCGGTCGAGGTCGGCGTGCTCGCCGCCGTCGGCGCGGCGACCGTGCCGGTCCACCCCCGGGTCCGGGTCGGCGTGCTGTCGACCGGCGACGAGCTCGTCGCGGTGGACGAACCCGTGGGCCGCGGCCGCGTGCGC
>JAFAFZ010000492.1 GCA_023423215.1 Actinomycetes bacterium | reverse complement strand
GCGCCCGAGGCCGCGGCGACCCCTGCGCCCGTCGTGCCAGAACCCGAGCCTGCGGCGGCACGCGAGCCCGCGCCGACGCACGCCGCCGCGTCGGCCGTGCCGGTGGGCTCCGAGGACCTGGACCAGCTCAAGGAGCTGGTCGTCGGCCAGCTCAAGGGGCTGGCCAAGGCCATCTACAAGCCCGGCGAGTTCGTCTCCGTCGACGGCGACCGCGCGGTGTTCGCGCTCGAGAACGCGCCGGCCCGGGAGCGGGCCGAGAAGTCGCGGGGTGACGTCGAGCAGATGCTGGCGGGGCACTTCGGGCGGCCCGTGTCGCTGGTGCTCATCGAACGTGCCGACGCACCGAGGTACGGCGGTGCCGCACCGCCGACGGGCGACGGCAGCAGCCGGGGTCCCGCGACCGTCCGTCGTCCGGGATCCCCACCACCCTCGGCGGACGACCTCGACGGCGCGGACGACGCCGAGGATCCCCTGACCATCGACATCGACGAGCTCGACAACGCCGACGATGTCGCACAGACCGGCCTGGACCGACTGACCCGCGCCTTCCCCGGCGCGACCCTGGTCCAGCTCGACGAGGAGTCGACGTGAGCGAGAACGAGCAGGACCAGGACCGCGGCGAGGTCGTCGTGCCCGACGGGGCGCAGGGCGGACCGGGTGGTCCCGCGGACGACCTGGGCGCGGCGCTGGGCGGGGGTCTCGGCTTCGACCTCGGCTCCATGATGGAGATGGCCCAGGGCGTGCAGCAGCAGATGGCGCAGGCGCAGGAGGAGCTGGCTGCGACCGAGGTCGTCGGGCGTGCGGGCGGCGGCGTGGTCACGGTCACCTTGAACGGCCACCTGCACCTGCGGGGCGTGCACATCGAGCCGGACGCCGTCGACGCCGACGACCCCTCGATGGTCGAGGACCTCGTGCTGGCCGCGTGGCAGGACGCGCACGACCAGGTCGCGCAGCTCCAGGCGCAGGCCGACCCGCTCGGCGGGCTCGGTGGCATGGGCGGCCTCGGCGGACTGTTCGGCGGGGGTTGAGTTGGCCAGCCCCTACGCAGCTGCGGTCCAGGACCTGATCGACGCGCTCGGCCGCCTGCCCGGCGTCGGGCCCAAGTCCGCCCAGCGCATCGCGTTCCACCTGCTGAAGGTGGACGCCGACGAGGCGAACCGGCTCGCGCGGGCGATCGTGCACGTGAAGGAGCGGGTCGGGTTCTGCAGCGTCTGCTTCAACATCGCGGAGGGCGACCTCTGCACGATCTGCGCGGACCCCAAGCGCGACGAGCACGTGCTCTGCGTCGTGGAGGAGCCCCGCGACGTCGTCGCCATCGAGCGCACCCGGGAGTTCCGAGGCCGCTACCACGTGCTCCAGGGTGCGATCGACCACCTGCAGGGGGTCGGCCCGGAGCAGCTCAAGGTCAGGGAGCTGCTCACCCGCGTCGGTGCGGGTGGCGTCACCGAGGTCATCATCTGCACCAACCCGAACCTCGAGGGCGAGGCCACCGCGCTGTACCTGTCGAAGGTGCTCGACGTGCCGGGGCTGACCGTGTCGCGCCTGTCGAGCGGGCTGCCGGTCGGCGGCGACCTGGAGTACGCGGACGAGCTCACCCTCGGACGGGCGCTCGAGGGTCGGCGGGTCGTCGAACGCGGCTGAGCGTCTGCGGCACGACGGCCGGTGACGGCTACCGTGCCGCCGATGGACGATCGACAGCGCGTGTCCTCCGGCTCTCCGTGGGAGCTCACCGTCGGCTACAGCCGCGCCGTGCGCGTCGGCGACCGCGTGTTCGTCGCCGGAACGGCACCCAAGTGGGCCGACGGCGAGGTCGACCCCGACCCGGCGGCGCAGGCCCGTCGGTGCTTCGAGATCATCGACGACGCGTTGTCCGCCGTCGGCTCGTCGCTGCGCGACGTCGTGCGGACGCGCATGTACCTCGTCGACGCCGCGGACTTCGAGGCCATCGGCGCGGTGCACGGCGAGCACATGGCCGAGGCCATGCCGGTCAACACCACGGTCGTGGTCGCCGCGCTGCTCGACCCCCGCTGGAAGATCGAGCTCGAGGTCGAGGCGGTCCTCCCGACCTCACCCTCCCGCGACCGCCTCCGCTGAGGCTCGCACGAGCTTTCTGGTGCCATCTCGCGCGCTGAGGGCGCAACATCGCACCGACAGCTTCAGGTGCCAGCTCGCGCTCTGAGGGCGCAACATCGCACCGAGAGCTTCAGGTGCCATCTCGCGCGCTGAGGGCGGAACATCGCACCGAGAGTTCTGGTGCCATCTCGCGCGCTGAGGGCGCAGGATCGCACCGAGAGTTCGCCACCAGACGCCGTGGAGGTACGGGAGCGTGACCCGTCACCGGGTCTCGCGTGACCGGAGCGCGCGCCGGACGTCGTCGATGACGCGTACCGGGTCGTCCCGCATCATGTTCCAGGTGACGTGCACGACCAACCAGCCGCGCAGGCCGAGCTCGGTGCGGCGCCGGTCGTCCCAGTCGAGCTGCTCGGGCGTCCGGTGGAACCTGAAGCCGTCGCACTCGACCGCGACCTTGGCGCTCGGCCAGGCCAGGTCGAGCTGGTAGGTGATCTCCCCGCAGTCGACGGCGAACTGGGGCACGGGATCCGGGAGGTCGTGTCCGGTGAGCAGCTCACGAACCTCGACCTCGAGCGGGCTCCCGGGCGGCGGCGCCCCGCCCGGTCGGGTCGACATCGCTTCGCGGACGGTGACGATGCCGTTGCGGCCGGATCTCGACAGCTCGGCGGCGCGCTGGCCGATCTCTTCGTACGAGGTCAGGTTCCGGACGACGGCATCATCGATCATCTTGCCGAGGCGGTTCGTCCCGACGTAGCGGCCCATGTCGATGAGCGTCCGTGTCGCCGAGGTGATGGGGAAGCCCTGGCGGACGTCCCGGTCTCGCTCGGGTAGCTCGACCGAGCGGTGCAGGAG
>JAFAFZ010000460.1 GCA_023423215.1 Actinomycetes bacterium | reverse complement strand
GGCGAGAACCAGGCGCCCCACTCGACCCCGTACGCGTACGCGTCGTCGGTCGCCGCGGGGGTCGACGTCCTGGACGTGGACGTGCGGCTCACCGGCGACGGCGTCCTGGTCGTGCACCACGACGCGGACGTCGACCGCACCACGAACGGCACGGGCGACGTCGCCGACATGACCTACGAGCAGCTCCACGAGCTGGACGCCGCGTACTTCTTCACCGAGGACTGCAGCGCCTGCACCGACGCACCCGAGGACGCGTATGTCCTGCGAGGCGTGCGCACCGGCGAGGTCGAGCCACCGCCCGGCGCCGAGCCCGACGACTTCGCCGTGATGCGCTTCGAGGACCTGGTAGAGGCGTACCCCGATCACGTGCTGAACATCGAGATCAAGGGCGCGTACCCCGACGACGTGCCGGCGGCGCAGGAGCTCGCCCGCATCCTGACCGAGCACGACAAGCTCGACGCGGCGATCGTCACGGCGTTCGACGACGAGCTGGCCGAGGCCTTCCACGAGCTCGCACCCGAGGTCGCCATCACGCCCGGCCTGGGTGCGATGACGAGCTACGTGCTCTCGGGCCAGCCGCTGCCCGAGGGCCGCACGATCGTGCAGATCCCGCCCGAGTACGAGGGCATCGAGGTGCTGACACCCGAGCTCGTCACACGTGCCCACACCGACGGTCTGGTCCTGTGGATCTGGCCGAACGAACGCGAGTGGGAGAACGCGGACGGGTACACGCGCCTGCTCGATCTGGGCGTCGATGGCCTGAACGCCGCCGATCCGCCCACTGCGATCCAGGTCGTCCGCGGCCGTGGCTGATCCGGCGACCGCGGGTGTCAGCGGCCGACGTCCGCCCAGCACCGCCGCCTACACCCGTGCCGACGTCGAGGACGCCCGGCGCGGGTACCCGGCGGTCGACCTGACGGACTACGGCCGCGCTCGTGGACTGGAGCCGATGGGGCAGATCCTCATCGGCCACGTCGCCGGGCTGAACCCGCTGTGGACCGACTACGTGTTCAACGTGCTGCGCGGCGAGCTCGCGCCCGGCCGCTTCGGCACGGTGCAGCACGAGCTGGACGAGATCGGCCTGGGGGACGACGGCGACCCGACCCAGCCCGGCGAGTACCACAAGCGCCGGTCGGTCATCCGTCCGGGACTCGGCTCGCTCATCGGCTGGCACCGCGACCCGCCGAACGAGCCGTTCGCCGCGCAGGCGATGTGGCTACCGACCACCGGCATCAAGGTGCTCGTACCCGAGGCCGCGCTGCTGCCGCGGATCGTCGCGACGTCCGCCACCTACTCGGTGCTGTCCGACCGGTCGCTCAAGCCGTGGGCGCCGTCGTACCGGATCGCGTCGAGCCGGTGGGTCAACGACACGGTGCGCGAGGCGGTCGCCGCGGCGATCGGCCCGCAGCTGCAGGCGCTCGGCACCACGTACGCACGACTCGAGCTGGCGCACGGCGCGCTCGGACTCGTCGTCGACGGGTACCGGCACGACCCCGCGGACCTGGACCGGCTGGTCGCCGCCGTCGTCGCGATGGCGGGACAGCTCGCCGAGGTCGCACGGCCGTGGTGCGTCGAGGGCGGTCTGGCCGGACCGACGTGGGCGTTCGACCGGTCGACCCACCCGCCCGGCTACCGCTCGTTCGACCGGGACCACGAACGGTCCGGGATGGTGGCGATGGACCGCGCCGCAGCGCAGCTGTCGATGACCGTCGAGGACCCGGTCGCGCTGCACCGACGCGCGCCCCGGCTGCCGCTGCCCGGCACCTCGATGGGCATGCTCTACGGCGTGCTCCCCGGCGGCACCGTCCCGGCGAGGCTGACCTGGCAGACGCAGTCGCATCCCGGTTCGTCCGCCTACCTGCGGCGCGCGGCGGTGGTCGCCGTCGGGCCGGGCTCCCCGGCGCTGCCGGTCGGCGGCGTGCTGGTGCCGCAGACCGACATGTACGTCGCCAGCGCGGACGGGGTCGCGGCGTGCTGGACACGCTCGAACAGTCCGGGCCGTCTCGACGCCGAGGAGACCGCCGCTCTGGCGGTCACGACCTTCCGGTCGGTCGGCATCACCATCTGACGGCAGCGCTGGGCGGTCGATCCGGCCAGGCTCGGCGCGAAGTAGGGCGATCCTGGTCGCTCAGCGACCGATCTCGCCCTACTTCCCCGCGTGGCGGCCCCGCATCGCGGAGCGGCCCGAGTCCACCCGGGTCACATGCGGGAGACGACCCAGAAGCCGATCACGATCCCGCCGACCAGCCCGACGATGCTCACGAGGCGAGCCGTGTCCGCCATCGACTCGCCTCGCTTCCTGGCCTTGTGTGAGAGGGCCAGCCCGGTCAGTCCCAACACGAGGGGGCAGAAGATCAGGGCGGCGACGCCGCAGACGATCGCGGTGATGCTGTAGCCGTTCCCGGCCTGTGCCCGGAGCCGTTGGTCGTAGAAGTACGGCTGCGCAGCCGGCTGGTGCGTCGGGTACGACGGGTCCTGCGGGATGCCCCACTCCGAGCCGGGCGGTGGCACGGCCCACGGGTTCGCGGGCGCGGCCGCCGCGGGCACCGCAGTCGTGGACGGCGACGCAGCGGGTGGATCACCGAGGCGCGCGGGCGCCTCCGGAAGCACCGCGGTTCCGCACACCGAACAGGCCGAGTCCGTCGGACCGATCAACGACCCGCAACGGGTGCACTCCATCTCGACGTCCTCTCCCGATCCGATCGGCGCCGCTCGCGGCCGCACTTCCTACGTCGACGGTAACGACCGCGTCGGCGGATTCCACGCGCCGCACAAGCACTCGGCCGGAACCTCGACAGATCAGCTTGATCGGCGGCGGAACCGACCCCAGGCCCAGAGCCCGAGGGCGACCACGACGGCGACACCGATCGCCACCAGACTCAGCGTGTGCACCGAGTTCGCGAGCACCTCGTTGACGAATCCGAAGGTGCTCTCGGTCGGTGTTGCGTTCAGACCGTGGTACGTGGGTGGCTCCCCGGCGACGACCCGGACGATGCCGTCACTCGCGTTGCCGGCGATCAGCACGTCCTGCTGATCGACCTGGATCACGGTCATCGCCGCGAACGGCTGCGTGGAACCGCAGTCGGTCGTGCCGGTCGCTCGCACCGTCCGTTCGGCGCCGGTCCCGACGTCGCGCTCGGTGATCGTGAACGACGGAACCCCGTACCAGCAGGTCGTCGAGCCGCAGACCTCCTGCGACTGCACCCTCTCCGGTTTGGCGTCCAGCTCGTCCAGCTCCTCGTCCGTGAGCTGCTGTTCCTGGAGCAACTGCTCCTCGGTGGTCGTCGGAGGCGCCAACGGCTGATCGACCACAGGTTCTGCTCGCTCGGCTCCCTCCTCGGCGGCGAACCAGTCGACGCCGTCGTCCGAGGTCGAGAAGCGGCCGTTGTCGGTGACGGCATACGCCTTTCCGTCCTGCCCGAGGTACACCTGGACGACCGCGTCCGGGTCGTAGCAGGACGTCGCCGTGGTCACGATCGAGGCGGCGACGACCACGACGAGGCTCGCGACGACCCGGGGCACACGTCCCAACCCACCGGAGGTGACTCGGCCAGTGGTCAGCGTCGGCGACTCGACCGTCGGCGCCCGGTCCACCACGCGACGCCATGTCCACACCGCCACCGGCGCCGCCAGGAGTGCGATCAGGTCGGTCCGGTCGGCGAGAAGCGAGCTCGGCAGGACGACGGTCCACACCGCTCCCACCGCATCGGCCAACGGTTGCGACAGCTTCACTGCGGCGAAACCGAGCGCGACCACGACCGAGCTGAGCTCGCCGACGAGTCGAGCCATTCGCCTCGAGGCCCGGCCGATCACCAGCGAGATGACCGAGGCGATCAGCAGCGGCAGCACGAGGACACCGAGCACGTCCGACGCCTTGCCCGTCACGACACCGGGCCACCGGAACTTCGCGACCTGGTCGTTCACGGCCCACGCCGCGAGCGCGAGCAGGAAGCACCACGACGTCAGCAGTCGTGCGGCTGCCCGACGCGCATCGCAGCGCTCCTCACCCCACACGTCGGCGACGGTAGCTGCTGCTGCAACCGGCCAGGACGGTGCGAAGGTGAACAGATCGTGCGTGCTCGTGGTCGCTCCACGACCATCCGCACGCACGATAGGCGGCAGCCCCGC
>JAFAFZ010000329.1 GCA_023423215.1 Actinomycetes bacterium | reverse complement strand
CGGGTGCTGCGTGCTGTCGGGTCGAGGGTGGGTTGTCGGATGGGCCGCTCTGGTCGAGCGCCCGGTCGATCGGGTGGACGGGTCCGGCGCCGGTGGGCGCCCCCGGTGCTGGTCAGGTGTTCTCGCTGCCTCGCAGGCTGCCGATGCCGAGGCTGCCCGAGGAGCCGGCGCCGCGGGGGGCCGGGTCGCCGCCGCCGCCGTCGCCGTGCTCGGCGACCTCTTCGATGTCGCGGATCGAGCCCTCGGTGAAGAGGTAGGTGCGCAGGTGCTTGTCCAGCACCGGGTCGTTGCGGCGGAGCCACTCGAGCGTCATCGCCGCGTGCTCCTTCTCCTCGTCCCGGTTGTGCGCGAGCACGTCCGCGAGCTCCGGGTCGGAGGCGACCGCCACGCGCTGGTCGTACCAGTCGACGGCCTCGAGCTCCTCCATGATCGACGAGATGGCGCGGTGGCGGTCGATCACCTCGGACGGCATCTGCTCTCGTGGCTCGTGCAGGCTCTCCGACGACATCGTTCGTTCCTCTCAGTCCAGTTCGAGGCGGTCCGGTTCGAGGCGATCGGTTCGGATCCGGCGCCCAACCTAGTGCCGTCCGGGCGGGTCCCCACGCGTGGCGGCACGAGCGCGGCCCCGGGCAGTACCCGTGGCGCCGCTGCCTGACACCCGCCGCCCGCCCGGTCGGGATGCGACCCGTCGCGAGCAGCGGAGGGCGGACGCGACAGAGCCCCGACCCAGGGTCGGGGCTCTCGTTCCGGTGGAGGTGATGGGAGTCGAACCCACGACCTCTTCGATGCGACCGAAGCGCTCTAGCCAGCTGAGCTACACCCCCGGAAGGTCCGCCACCCTAGTCCGTGATCGCCCGGACCCGGAAACCGTGGGCCAGCCGCAGGGCGGCGGTGGACCCGGGACGTCGGCGCGGACGCGGGTGGTGCTGCGGACTCAGTTGGCGATGCGACGCGGTGCCGGCGTGGCACGACCGACCGTCGCGGTGCGCAGCCCGTCGGGCAGCGACGAGTGCGGTGCCAGCGGCTGGGCGGCACGCACGCCGACCTGGCGGGGCGCCTGGTTCGTCTGCGCCAGCAGCGCCACGTACACGACGAGCAGCGCCGCGGAGATGACGAAGGGCAGCAGGAACACCGACGAGAACGCCACCGTGCAGAGCAGCGACAGGACCGTGGCACAGCCCAGGACCGCGAGGACCTCCTGGCGGCGCTTGCGCACCGAGACCGGCACGGGCCGGGGTGCGGCGGGTCGCTGCTGGGGGCCACGGGGGGCGCCGAACTGGTGGGCGGCCGAGCCGGGCCGGGCGTGGCCGCGCAGGTCGATCACGTTCGAGCGGCCGACCGTGCTGGCGCCGCGACGGTCGCCCGAGCGGTGCAGCACCGAGAGCTGCTGGTTGAACGAGCGGATCGAATCCGATCCACGGGTCCCGGAGAGCTTCCGGAACACCTCGGGCAACAGGACGATTGCCCAGACGACTGCGAGGCCGAGGAAGATCAGCGTCGAGGGGTTCATGCGCGGAGGGAGGTCCTTTGCTACGAGCCAGTGGTCCGTGTGGTGCGAAATCTTACGGATGCATCTCGGATGTTACAAGTCCTTGACGAACTACACGGGTGTCATGGGCCGTCCGACCCGTCGAGGCCGGGCCCCACCCGGTCCGAGCCAGCCCCCGACGCGCGGTCGCGGCCCGGACGGTGATCGGAGGTGCGGGTCCGAGGTGCGCAGGTCTCAGAGCTGGACGACGGTGACCGGGGCGTTCGAGCCGACCAGGTTGCCGGTCCCGAGCTGGCCGCGGGCGTTGCTGCCCCAGCACTGCGCCGAGCCGTTCGCCTTGATGGCGCAGGTGTGCGATTCGCCGGCCGCGACGCGCGAGACGCCGAGCAGGCCCACCACCGACTGGGGCGTCGAGTTGCGCACCGTGGTGCCGTCGCCGAGCTGGCCGCCGGCGTTGAGCCCCCAGCACCAGGCGGAACCGAGCGGGCCGACGGCACACGCGTGCTCGGCGCCGGCGCCGATGGCGGTCACGCCGCTCACGCCCACGACGGTCTGCGGGCTGGTCTCCTTCAGCAGCGGGGGCGGCGGGTCGCCCTCGGACGGTGGCGGCGGCAGGTAGGCGCCGTTGCCGAGCTGGCCGTTGAAGTTGTCGCCCCAGCAGGCCGGGCCGCGCGTCGACCGCGTGACGCAGGTCGACCCGGCACCCGTGACGACCGAGGTCGCGCCGGTCAGCCCGGTGACGGGTCCGGCGACGAAGGCGTTGATGAAGGTGCCGTTGCCGAGCTGGCCGTTCACGTTGTCGCCCCAGCACGACACGCCGCCCGTCGAGCGCAGGGCGCACGAGTGGGCGTCGCCGGTGGCGATCGCGACCGCCTGGGTCAGGCCCGCGACGCTGCGTGGCGTGGTCGCGCCCGTGTTGCCGCCCGTGCCGAGCTGGCCGCTGAAGTTGTCCCCCCAGCACGAGACGTTGCCCGCCGCCTTCACGGCGCAGGTGTGCGAGCCGCCTGCGGCGATCGCGACGACGCCGGTCAGGTTGACCACGGCGACGGGGCTGGTCGACGTGGTCCAGCTGCCGTCGCCGAGCTGGCCGTCCGCGTTGTTGCCCCAGCACGACACCCCGCCGGTGTTGAGCAGGGCGCAGGTGTGGAACGCACCGGCCGAGACGGCCGTGACGCCCGACAGGTTCACGACCGCGGTCGGCACCGAGCGCTGGGTCGTGTTGCCGGTGCCGAGCTGGCCGAAGCTGTTGTCGCCCCAGCAGCGCACCGTCCCGTTGGGACGCAGCGAGCAGGTGTGCTGCCGTCCCGCGACGATCGTCGGGGTGACCGACCCCCCGGGCAGCGTCGTCGTGGTGATCGGCGTGCCCGGAACGGTCGTGGTCGACGCCGTCGTCGTCGACCCGCCACCGCTCGGCGGCGTGGTGGTGCAGGCGGCCGTGACGAGCACGACGGCCGCGCCGAGCAGCACGGCCGTCCTGGTCGTCCACCGCCGGCCGCGTGGCCGACGTTCGCTGCGGTGGATCATGCGGTTCGTTCCTCCTGTGCTGCGGTGCGTCCGGCGGGTGGGCGCACCGGTCCCGACGCGCCCCGGCCGGGGGCGGCGGGCGGGG
>JAFAFZ010000312.1 GCA_023423215.1 Actinomycetes bacterium | reverse complement strand
CGGGGGGGGGGGGGCGGGGCGGGGCCCGCCGGCGGGGGGGGGGCGGCCGCCCCAGCCCCCCCCCCCCCCCGGCCCCATGCGGGGCCTGCGCGACCCCCGCAGGGGTCAGGCTGGTCGACCCGTCGGGTCAGCTCGGCATCAGGACCGTGTCGATCAGGAACACCGTGGCGTTCGCGGTCGGCACGTCGGCGCAGAGCACGTTGGCGCCGTTGACGGTGAAGCTCTCGCCGGACTCCTCGATCATCACGTCACCACCCTGGACGGTGGCGACCGTGCCGGCCTCGATCAGGTCCTCCGAGGACATCTGGCCGGGCACGACGTGGTACGTGAGGATCTCGGTCAGCTGCGGCACGTCGGCCAGGACCTGGTTCAGCGTGTCGGCCGGGATCTTGGCGAAGGCGTCGTTCACCGGGGCGAAGATCGTGAAGGGGCCGGGGCCGTTCAGCGTGTCGCCGAGGTTCGCGGCGCCCACGGCCGAGACGAGCGTCGACAGCAGCGGGTTGTTCGACGCCGCGGTCGCGGCGGGGTCCTGCGCCATGCCGGCGAAGCTGCCGGCACCGTCGGCCGGCACGGCCGAACAGGCGGGGCCCGTCGGCTCGAGCATCATCTCGGAGCCGCTGCCCATGCCGGACTCCTCGTCCGCCATGGTCGTGGTGGTCGACGCCTCCATCTCGGTGGTCGTCGAGTCGCCCTCGTCCGACGAGGTGTCCTCGTCCGAGGAGCAGGCGGCGGCCGAGAGGGCCAGCGCCAGGATCACGCCGGCTGCGGCGAATCGGGTTCGTGAGGTACGCATGGGTGGGTGCTGCTTTCTGTCGGGGAGGCGGTGCGCCTCCGGATGAGGGATGCAGTCCTGACGGGCGCCGGAGCGCTCAGCTCACGAGGGTGACCAACGAGTGCCACCCGGTCGCGCCGTCGGGGAAGGGTTCGGAGCGGTCGGCCGTCTGGATGGCTCCGGTCCGATCGGTGGCCCGGCACTCGATCGTGTGGCTGCCGGGCTCGGTGAACTCGTAGGGCAGCATCCACTGCCGCCACGTGACGTCGTTGAGCTCCTCGGCGAGCTGCGCCGGCATCCACTCGCCGCCGTCGACGCGCACCTCGACGCGGTCGATGCCGACCGTCTGCGCCCACGCCACGCCGGCGATCGCGCGAGGCCCCACCGAGATGCGCTCGAGCGGCTTCGGCGAGTCGATGCGGGAGAAGGTCTTGATCGGCGCGAGCGGCGCCCAGTCGCGTTCGGCCCAGTAGGCGTCGAAGCGGTCGAAGCGGGTGAGCTCGATCTCGGTGAGCCACTTCGTCGCGGAGACCGAGCCGTAGAGGCCGGGCACGACGAGGCGGGCGGGGAACCCGTGGATGACGGGCAGCGGTTCGCCGTTCATGCCGACGGCGACCAGCGCGCCGCGCGCGGGCTCGAGCCCGTACTCGACCGGGAAGCCCGAGGTGAAGCCGTCGGTCGAGCGGCCCACGATCTGGTCCGCGTCGTCCTGCACACCGGCCTCGGCCAGCAGCTCGGCGAGCGGCACGCCCAGCCAGCGGGCGTTGCCGGCGAGCTGTCCGCCGATCTCGTTCGAGACGCAGGTCAGGGTGATGTCGGACTCGACCAGGTCGCGGTCCAGCAGCTCCTCGTACGAGAGCTCGAGCTCCCGGTCGACCGAGCCGGTGACCCGCAGCACCCAGGTGTCGGTCGGGACCTGCGGTGCGACGAGCGCGGTGTCGATCCGGTAGAAGTCGCCGTTCGGCGTGAAGAACGGGGTGATGCCCTCGACGTCGAGCTCGACGCCCGCGGGCACCTCGGGCAGCGGTCGACGGGCGCCGGGCAGACGGATCCTCTCGCGCAGCGCCGCGACGTCGAAGCGCTGCGAGAGCGCACGACCGGTCGCGCCGGCGGCGAGCGCGAGCACCGTGAGGGCGCAGCTCGCGACCAGGAAGGAACGGCGACCATGGCCCTCGGCCGGTGCCGTCTCGATCAGCCGATCTCGCTCGGCGTCGGTCAGCCCGGCGATCGGGTGCTGCGGCTCGGCGACGGACTGCGGATCGGCAGCCGCCGGCGGGGCGCCTGCTGCCGGCCGGGGGTCGGGCCGGGCGGTGGCCCCACGGGGCACGGCGGCAGGAGGGACCGCACGGCCGACGAGGAACCACAGGGCGCCCGCGCCGGCGACGCCGCCGACCAGGCTGGGGAGCAGCGACCACCAGGGACCCTCCGCCAGGACCGAAGCGACCATGCCGATCGCGGCGAAGAGGGCCACGCCCACGACGCCGACCCAGCGCCGACGCATCGCGAGGATCCCGATGGTGACGGCGTAGAGGACGAGCAGGACGGCGATGCCGACGATGAGCGCGACCTTGTCGTTGGTGCCGAACCACGAGATCGCCGCGTCCTTGAGCCAGCGCGGCGTCGCGTCGATGAAGCGGGCGCCGACGTCGATGACGGGCGAGCTGAGCCGACGGTCGAGCGCACGGGTCAGCTCGGCGACGCCGAGCGCGACCGCGGTCGCCACCAACCCCGCGGCCGCGCCCCGCCGCCGGCGATGGGGCACGTCTCGTTCCCGACTCGACCCGGAGGTGTGCTCGGTGTGGTCCATGCGGACGTGGTTCGGCACGACGACCGGATCGGATGGGTGATCCCGCGCGCGGCTCCGGTGTTGCGGCCCGGGTCCATACTTCGAGGGTGACCACTCCACTCGCGGCGCCGGAGCGCTCCGCCGAGGAACGGCCCGTTCGCTCGCCCTGGTGGGTGGGCGCGATCGTCGGCGTGGTCAGCGCCTGGGCGGGGCTCGCGACCGCCGAGCTCGTCTCCGGCCTCGGCACCTCGCTGCGCTCGCCGGTGATCAGCGTCGGCGACCGCGTCGTCGACGGCGCGCCGCGCTGGTTGAAGACGTGGGCGATCGACACGTTCGGCACCGCGGACAAGGCGGTGCTGCTCGGCGGCGTCGCGGTGCTGCTGACGCTCTTCGCCGTCGCGGTCGGCCTGGTCGCCGTGCGCCGCGGGCGGACCGCCGGGCTGGTCGGCGTCGCGCTGTTCACCGTCGTCGGGGCAGCGGCGTCGCTCGGGCGAGGCGGCAGCGGTCTCGCTGCTCCGGTGCCGAGCCTGGTCGGCGGTCTGGTGGCCGCCGCGGTGCTGGTGCTGCTGC
>JAFAFZ010000287.1 GCA_023423215.1 Actinomycetes bacterium | reverse complement strand
CGCTCGAGGTGACGCGCGGCCGCACGACGCTCGTGGTCGCCCACCGCCTGGGGCAGGCGGCGACCGCCGATCGTGTCCTCGTCATGGACGGCGGTCGTGTCGTCGAGCAGGGCACGCACGACGAGCTGCTCGGCGCGGAGGGCCCCTATGCCGCCCTGTGGGCGGCGTGGTCGGGAGCGAGGCCCGCGCTCAGGCGTCCGGGGCGCTGAGCAGCCGGGCGCGGGCGACCTCGACGGTGTCGCTCAGGTGCCGCAGCGCCAGGTCGACGGCCAGCTGCGCGTCGCGCGCCCGGTAGGCGTCGATCATCTCGCCGTGGTCGCGGTTGGCGTTGGCCCGCCGCGAGCGCGAGCCACCGATGGACACGCCGACGTACAGCGCGGAGAGGTCCGCCAGGCGGCCGAGCATCTCCTGGTAGAGCGGGCGGCGGCTGGCCGCATCGATCACGTGGTGGAACTGGCGGTTCAGGTCCAGCCACGCGGCGGGGTCCGTCTGGGACTTCATCGCCTTGTGCAGCGCGGCCGCCTGGTCGAGCTCTTCCTCGGTGATGTTCTGCACGCCCTGGCGCACGGCGCCGGCCGTCAGCATCTGGCGCAGCTCGTAGATCTCTTCGAGCTCCGACAGCGTCGGCGTGTGGACCGTGGCGCCGCGGTAGGGGTCGAACTCGATGAGGCCCTCGCCGACGAGGTCGCGCAGCGCCTCTCGGACGGGCGTCACGCTCACGGCCAGGCTGGCGGCGAGCTCGGACTGCACCAGTCGGGTGCCGCCGGGCAGCTCGCCCGAGAGGATCGCCTCGCGCAGGCGGTCGGTGACGGTGCGGTGGGCGGTCCGGACACCGCTGGCGCTGAGCGTCGGCAGACGGGTCGTCATCGGCGCAGTAGCTGACATCTGGACCTTCCTCCCGGGAGGACGCCGCTGGGGCCGTCCCGCCTCCTCGGTGCCGGAGCGTATCGCACGCATCTTGCACGACCGAAGAGACGGGATCCGAGCGCCACCGGCGGATGGAGTTCACGAGTTCGCAACACGCTACCGCTTGCGTCCGCCCGGATGACGCACCACATTTCCTATAGGATGTAAACATTCAGGCCGGGAGCACAGGGTGAGGTCGAACGCAGATCGGGACGACGCAGAGGGGGCGCGGTGAGCACCGCTCGCACGACGGGACGCCGGCCGCTGCCGCGCCTGGGCTCCGCGGGCGTGCAGACCGTGCACGCGAACGCCGTGTCCCGGATCCGCGACGCCATCCTGCACGGCGAGCTCGCCGCCGGGACCCACCTGGTGCAGACCGAGCTGGCGACGTCGCTCCAGGTCAGCGTGACCCCCGTGCGCGAGGCGCTGCGCGAGCTCGCGACCGAGGGCCTCGTCGACTTCGACGCCTTCCGCGGCGCCGTGGTGCACACGCCGACCCTGGCCGAGATGGACGAGATCTACTCGGTCCGCTGCGCGCTGATCCCGCTCGCCGTGGAGCGGTCGATCGCCCACCTCGCCGACGACGAGCTCGAGCTGGCCCTGTCGCGCTGCGCCCGGATGGAGTCCTGCGGCGACTCGACCGAGTGGGTCGAGCTGAACCGTCGCTTCCACCACGTGCTCGACGCCGCGCCGCACAGCCCGCACCTCTCCGGGGTGCTCGCCCGCCTGGCCGACATCTCGGTCGTCTACGTGAACCTCTCGCTCGGGCCCGACGCCGGGCTCGCCCGTCGCGACGACGCGAACGACGAGCACCGCCGGCTCGTCGAGGCCTACGTGGCACGCGACGCGTCGGCCGCCGGCACCGTCGCCGTGTCCCACCTGACCCGCACGATCGAGACGGTGCGCCGCGCGTTCCTGGCCCAGGAGCCGGGCGCGTCGGTGCCGCGCACCCACCGCCCCCCACCCACCACCACGACGACGCACGGCGTCGTCCAGGAGCAGACAGCATGACCATCACCCCCGTGGCCGGCCTCGGATCGCCGGTCGGCCTGTACTCCCACGCCGTCCCGCTGCCCGCCGGCAGCCGGCTGCTCTGCGTGAGCGGCCAGCTCAGCGTGGACGCCGACGGTGGCTCGGTCGCCGAGGGCGACTTCGACGGACAGATGCGCCAGGTCTTCTCGAACCTGGCGACGGTGATGGAGGCGGCGGGCGGATCGCTCGCGGACGTCGTGAAGATGACGACCTACCTGACCGACGCCTCGCTCATCGACGACTTCTACCGGGTGCGCGAGGGGCTCTTCGCCGACCTCTTCCCCGACGGCGTCCACCCTGGCAACACCCTGCTGGTGGTCAGCCGCCTGGTCCGACCCGAGTTCCAGATCGAGATCGAGGCGCTGGCCGCCATCGGCTCGTGAACCGCCCCGAGAGTCCAGCACCCGAGACAGCGGCATCCGCAGGAGACGCACAGTGACCCAGGCACAGATCGACACCTATCCGAGCGGCTCGATGGTCGTGCACGGCGGACTGGTCGCGGACGACCACGAGGACGCCGGCGGCGCCTCGGGCGGTCTGTCGCGCGGCAGCGCCGTGTCGGCGGGCGGGCTCTGGATGGGCGTCAGCGAGCTCGACGTCGACCAGCCCTCGCTGCTGCACCACCACGAGGACCAGACGACGCTCGTCTGCGTCATCTCGGGCGAGATGACCTTCTTCGTGACGCCGCCCGACGGCGGTCCCGAGGAGCAGTTCTCAGCTCGTCCGGGCGAGATCGCCGTCATCCCCGGCGGGCTCACCCACCGCGAGGAGAACCCGCTCGACATCCCCTGCCTGGCGGTCGTCGTGCGCAACGCCGAGGTCCCCACCGTCGTCAACGTCGAGGCCAGCCGGGCGTGAGCGACGCGCTCCCCGCACCGATCGTCGACGCGGCGTCGACCACGGGCACGACCCGCGGTCGGTTGCTGCTCGCAGGGAGCGCGGTGCTGTTCGGCTCGATGTTCGTGCCCGCCCAGCGGGCGCTCGAGGACCTGACCCCCGCCGGCGCGACGTGCCTGCGCTTCGCCGTCGCGACCGTCGCGGTGCTGCCGTTCTGTCGCCGCCAGGGCGGCGTGCTGCGCGACGCCGCGTCGGTGTACCTGCGCGCCGGGCTCATCGCGGGCGGCGTGAACACCCTCGGGTTCCTGGTGCAGTCGCTCGCGCTGCAGCGCACCTCGGCATCGAACACCGCGTTCCTGGCGAGCCTGTTCGTCATCTTCGTGCCGGTCCTCGTTGCGGTCACCGCACGGAAGCTGCCGTCGGTGTGGGTCGTCGGCGGCATCGCCATCGCCGTGGTCGGCAGCTTCCTGCTGACCGGCGCGAGCCTCCAGGTGAACGTCGGGGACGTGCTCAGCCTGGGCGCCGCGTGGTGCGGCGCGGTGCACGTGCTGCTCATCGGCTACTTCGCGACGCGCCTGTCCGCGTCGCCGTTCAACCTCGCCCAGATCGCCGCGGTCGCGCTGCTCGGCGGGGTCGTCGCGCTCTTCACCGGGTTCGGCGAGCTCACCTGGACCGCGTTCGCCGCGGTCGTGTACCTGGGCGTCGCGCAGGCCGGCGGGCTCGGCCTGCAGGTCGTCGCCCAGCGAGAGGTCGACCCGACCTCCAGCGCGCTGATCCTGCTGCTGATCCCCGTGGTCGGCGCCGTGCTCGCGGTCGTCGTCCTGGACGACCCGGTGTCGGTGCAGCGGGTGCTCGGCGCCCTGCTCGTCGTGACCGCGGTGCTCGGCGCCGAGGTCGTCCCCACCCGTCGAGCGGCCCGCCGGGCCGCCGTCACCACCGTGTCCGGGGTGCCCGTCCCGGATGCCCCCATCCCGGATACCCCCGTCCCAGAGAGAGGTCCCACGTGAACGTGCTCACCCCCGACGTCCTCGAGCTGCTCGCGCAGCTCGAGATCTCGACCCGTGACCTGTCCGAGGCACGCACCATGCCCGGCGGCGTCTACACCTCGGAGGAGTTCTTCCGCTTCGAGTTCGAGTCGATCTTCGCGACCGAGTGGCTCTGCCTCGGCCACCACAGCCAGATCCCCGAGCCGGGCGACTACTTCACGGTGCAGATGACCGACGAGCCGCTCATCGTCGTCCGTGGCGAGGACGGCGAGATCCGCGTCATGTCCGCGATCTGCCAGCACCGTGGCTACCCGATCACGAACGACGCACCCGAGGGCAACGCCAGGAACTTCCGCTGCCCGTACCACTACTGGGCCTACGGACTGGACGGCTCGCTGATCGCCGCGCCCGAGATGCAGAAGACCTGCGACCTGGGCCAGCTGAAGGCCGAGGCGTTCCTGCCGCGCATGAAGGTCGAGATGTGGAACGGCCTCATCTTCGCCAACATGGACCTCGACGCCGCGCCGCTGGCGCCGACGATCACGAAGCTCGGCGAGGACATGGCGAACTACGACGTCGAGCACCTCGTGTCGATGCCGCCGCTCGACTACCCGAACCAGCCGTGGAACTGGAAGGGCATGCACGAGAACGCGCTCGAGCCGTACCACACGTCCTACGTGCACAAGGGGTACCACGAGATGGCTCCGGCGGTGAACGCGCAGTTCGTCGACTGGGACGACGACGACGGGCAGATCATGCACCCGACGTACTTCCGCCACATCGACGGTGCGGTGAACCCGACGCTCAAGGCGATGCTGCCGATCCTGCCGGGCCTCAACGAGGACCAGCGCAGCCGTGTGATGTTCGCGTCGATCCCGCCGACGGTCTTCTTCGCCCTGATGCCCGATCAGGTCTTCATGTTCCTGATCTTCCCGGAGTCGGCGAACTCGATGCACCTGCGCATCCAGTGGCTGTTCCCGCCGTCGACGCTGCGGACCCCGAACTTCCAGTGGATCTACGACTCGCAGACCGGCGCGAACGACATCCTGAACCAGCAGGACATGCACACCAACGAGACCATGCAGAAGGGGCAGCGCTCGCGCTTCACGCCCCGGGGCCGCTACGCCCACCAGGAGGCGACGCTGCCGCAGTTCAACCGCTGGCTGGTGAAGCGCTACCGCCGCTACCTCGAGCGCCTCGGCATGGACCCGCTCGCGCCGACCGCCACGGCGGGGCCGGCCACCTCGGCCGACGAGAGCCCGGTCACCATCGGCGGGGGCGGCTGACCGCCGCCCCGCACACGTGCCGGCTCGACCGGCCCGGGGCTCCGGTCGGGGACGCGGAAGTGATGGGTCCGCTTCTCCGACCGGCGCCGCGCCCGGGGGCGTGGTGCACGACGCAGCCGTGCCGGAGAGCAGGCCCTTTCCTGGCGGGTTCTCTGGCCGTAGAGCGCGACTCAGTGGCGTTCTGCGTCCAGAGGTCGGTGGTCGAGCGGATCAGCCGCGGGCGTGGGTGTCCAGGAAGGGCAGGACCAGCTCGGTGAAGGCCTCGGGTCGCTCGTAGTACGGCGCGTGGCCGGTGCCGGGCAGCAGCGACAGCTCGGCGTGCGGGACGATCCGCGCGACGGCCTCGCCGACCGCGGGCGTGATCCATCGGTCCTCGGCGCCCCAGATGAGCCGGGTCGGTAGGCCGAGCGCGGCGTACGCCTCGCCGACCAGGTCCTCGGGCCGGTCCTCGGCCAGGTAGCGGGCGAGCTCCGCGCGCGCCTCGGCGGTGCCCGGCGCGTTGCCGATCAGCGTCTCCTCGCGGACCCACTCGTCGGTCACGAGCGACTGGTCGTGCACCAGGAACTCGAGCTTGGCGCGGGTGCCCGCTTCGCTCGTGTCGACGATCGGCGAACCCGCCGCAGCGTCCTCGGGCGGCCGCGGGGTGAGGCCCACGGCGCCGATCAGCACGGTGGCACGGACCCGCGACGGATCTGCGACCGCGGCGGTCGCGGCGACGTGTCCGCCGAGCGAGGTGCCGAGCATCGTCACCGCGCCCAGGTCGAGCTCGTCGAGCAACGCCCGGGCGACCCGCGTGTAGGCCGGCGTGCCGTGGGGGTAGCCCTCGGGCCGCTGAGCCAGGCCGTGGCCGGGGTGGTCCAGCGCGACGACGCGGAACCCGGCGGCGGCGAGCAGCGGCATCACGGGTCGCCAGCGGTCCGCACGGGAACCGGCGCCGTGCAGGCAGACCAGCACGTCGTCGCCGACGATGGTGTCCAACACCCGCGTGACGACGCCGTCCAGGGCGAGGGGGTACTGGGCGACGGTGACCTCGCCCACCGCCGCCGCGGGCGCGCTGCTCACAGGAGGCGCGCCGCTCACAACAGGAACGAGCGGTTGGCGTCGTCGACGACCGAGGCGAACGCGATCGACTCGCTGCCCCCGGGTCGGGCGAACAGCTCCACCGGCACGCCGTCGGGGTCGAGCACGACGACGCTGTGCTTGCGGGCGTGGTCGACGGTGCGCTCGACGGCGATGCCGGCCTCGGCCAGTCGTGCGGCTGCGGCGTCGACCTCGGCGGCGTCGGGCAGCTCCAGGCCGAAGTGGTGGAAGCCGATCCGGTCGCCGTCGCGGGCCTCGAGGACCAGGAAGTCGGGCAGGCCGAGCGTGCCCGAGAGGATGGCCCACCGGCCGTCGCCGTGGTCGGCCTCGAGCTCGGTCAGGCCGACCACGGACTCGTAGAAGTTCACCGA
>JAFAFZ010000130.1 GCA_023423215.1 Actinomycetes bacterium | reverse complement strand
TCGGTCGAGTTCGACACCGTGTCCTTCCGGTACCCGTCCGCCGCCGACGTGTCGCTGGCGTCGCTCGAGTCGGTCGCCGCGGATCGCCTGAGCAGCCAGCCCGGCGAGATGCTGCTGCGCGACGTGTCGTTCCGCATCGAACCCGGACAGATGGTCGCACTCGTCGGACCTTCCGGCGCCGGCAAGACCACCATCGCCAGTCTGCTGCCGCGGCTCTACGACGCGACGGGCGGCGCTGTCCGCCTGGCCGGGGTCGACGTGCGCGACGCGACGCTGCAGTCGGTGCGCGAACGCGTCGGCGTCGTCTCCCAGGACGCGCACCTGTTCCACGACACGCTGCGCACCAACCTGCTCTACGCCAAGCCCGGCGCGACGGACGACGAGCTGATCGAGGCGCTGCGTGCCGCCCAGGTGTGGGACCTGGTGTCGGAGCTGCCCGACGGGCTCGACACGCTCGTGGGCGATCGCGGCCATCGGTTGTCGGGCGGCGAGAAGCAGCGCCTGGCGATCGCCCGGCTGCTGCTCAAGGATCCCGCCGTCATGGTGCTCGACGAGGCGACCGCGCACCTGGACTCCGAGTCGGAGGCCGCCGTGCAGCAGGCGCTCGCCAACGCGCTGCTGGGACGCACGTCGCTCGTCATCGCGCACCGCCTGGCGACCGTGCGCGACGCCGACATGATCCTGGTCGTCGACCACGGACGGATCGTCGAGCGCGGCACCCACGACTCGCTGCTGGCCGCCGGCGGCCTGTACGCCGAGCTCAGCCGGACCCAGCTGCTCGGGGCCCAGGAGGATGCAGCGGAGGCCTACGGCTCGTTCACCTGAGCCGGCGGACCGTCAGCCCTGCTCGGTCATCTCGAGCGTGCCCAGGTCGCGGATGGCCTGCGCCGAGCGCGTCGCCATGGTCACGAACATGTCGTCGCCGCGTTCGGTCGGCGTGCCGTAGGCGGCCCCCACGATGGTGATCAGCGGACCCTGGAGCATGGAGAACCGGTAGTCGTCGCGACACTGCTCGAGCGAGTGGTCCGCCACGCCGTACTCGAGCAGCGCGTCGTGGTACCGCTCGATCAGCTCGTCCTCGTGGGTGCGCCGATCCTCCGCGGACAGGCCGGTGCTCAGGAAGTACGCAAGGTCGCGTGCCGGGAGCCCCAGCGTGATGGTCTGCCAGTCGACCGTCGCGATCGGGTCGCCGCCGTCGCCGAAGAGCAGGTTGTCCAGGCGGTAGTCGCCGTGGATCGGCGCGAACCGCTCGGGACGGGCCAGGATCCACGCCGGCAGGCGTTCGGGTATCTGGTCGAGCAGCTCCTTGTCGGCGTCGTCCAGGCGATCTGCATAGCGCTCGAGGAACCGGTTGGTCGCGTCGCGCATGACCAGCCCGATCATCTCGGCGCCGTCGCCGGCGATGATCTGCATCCACTCGTGGTCGGTCAGCGTCGGGTCGCACCAGCGGGGCCCGTGCAGACCCGCCAGGTTCACCACGCCGAGGCGTGCCTCCTCGACGCTGCAGCCCCGGATCTGGTCGCCCTGCTCGCGTGGCGCCAGGTCCTCGAGCAGCAGCACGAACTCGGTCCAGGTCGGGCCCAGGTCCGCGTAGTAGCAGTGCGGCGTGCGCACCGCGACGGTGGGCGCGAGCTGTCGGTAGAACTCGACCTCGGTGCGGTAGATGCCTGCGACCATCGCCCGCTTGCTCTCGTCGGGCGTCGGCAGCTTGGCCACGATCGAGTCGGGCAGACCGCCCCGATCGCCGTCGGTCTCCATCGTGAGGCGGATGCTGGTGCCCATCTGGCCGGTGCCCACCTGCTGCTGCTCGATCCGGGTGACGGTCACGTCGTGGCCCGCCTGCCGCAGCGCAGCGGTGACCCACTCCGGTGTGAGGTGCTCGGCATGGTGGGCGATGGCCAGGGCGGCCGCCCCGGTCGGAACGGCCGCGTCCGTCGGCTCGGCAGCGTCGGTCGGCTCGGCAGCGTCGGCCGGTTCGGGACTGGTCATGTCCGACTCCATCCAGGATTGGCGGGTTCGTGGTCGAAGCGACCGGCGGGTCGCAGCTCGCGGTAGGCCGCGACGACGGGCTCCAGCTCGGACGGGGTGGCGCCGTGCAGGATCACACCGTCGGCCCCCAGGTCGAACTGTCCGAGCACGCGTTCGGCGCACTGCGACGCGGGGCCGGTGGCAGCAGCGTCCAGCCACTCGTCGGGCAGCAGCTCGGCGACCCGCTGCAGGTCCGAGGTCGTGCCGGCGGCGTCGAACGCCGCGCCGAAGGTGCTCACGAACTCATCTGCGCGGAACCGCGCCAGGGCGTCGGGGTCCCAGTCGTTCACGCGCACCATCAGGTCGCCGTAGCCCTGCAGATACGTGGCCAGGCGTCCGACGAGCTTCTTGAGACGCAGCTCCTCGTCCAGGTGGTCGCCGACGGTCGCGAGCACCGACCAGACGCGCACCGACGCCGGGTCGCGTCCCGCCCGCTCTGCACCGCGGCGCACGGCGTCGACGCTGCGCGCCAGGGTGTCGTCGGTGAAGAACGTGTGCCGCACGACGGCGTCGGCCACGCCGCCGGCCCCCTAGCGCGTCCGCTCGCCGAGTGCGGTCACGGTCACCGGGATGCGCTCGTCGAAGTTCGGGTCCAGGCAGAGCATCGGGTAGCTGCCGGCCGGCCCGTCGTGGCCCATGATCAACTCGCCGCGCCACAGCCGGCGCTGCAGGTCGATCGCGTCGGTCATCTGCGCCATCGTGATCGGCGGCAGGCCCATGATCCCGAAGAGCATGTCGAAGCCCCGACCGAGCCCGAGCGAGAAGCGGCCACCGGTCATTCGGTGCATGGTCATGGCGAAGGTGGCGGTGACGATCGGGTGGCGGGTGTTGTGGTTGGTCGCCGCGGTGGCGATGCCCAGGTGCTCGCTGCTGGCGGCCACGGCGCCGCACAGGGTCGTGGCGTCCTTGGTGTTGAAGCGCTCGGACACGAACGCCGCCCCCAGGCCCAGGCGCTCGGCGTCGCGAGCCTCCACGAGCAGGTCGCGCGGCGTCGCCGAGTGCCCGGCGAGGGTGTAGAAGCCGAGCTCGTTGAGCCGAGCCGGCGGCGTCGTGTCGGTCATCCGTCCCCCTGACGAGCGGGTGGTGCTCGTCGCGATCGTGCTGCGATCGAGGGTAGCGCCCGAGCGCGTGACTGGACTACGATCTGGACACATGTCCAGTTCCGTGTTGCAGGGGGCGGTGGCCGAGCAGGCCGTACCGACCTCGACCGAACCGACCCGGCGTCGCCTCTCGGCCAAGCAGGCCGCCACCGTGCAGCGCCTGACGGTCGCCGCGGTCGAGGAGCTGCGGGTGCACGGGTTCGACGGGCTGACGGTGCGCAACGTCGCCCGCAGCGCAGGGGTCGCGCCGGCGACCGCCTACACGTACTTCACGTCCCGCGAGCACCTGGTCACCGAGGTGTTCTGGCGCCGCCTCGAGGCCATGCCCGAGACCGCGCACGACCGGCGACGCTCCGCGGTGACGCGGGTGAGTGCCACCATGGCGGACTTCGCCCTGCTGGTCGCCGACGAGCCCGAGCTGGCCGCCGCCTGCACGGTCGCCATGCTCGCGACCGATCCCGACGTGAAGCTGCTGCGGGACCGCATCGGCATGGAGTGGCGC
>JAFAFZ010000206.1 GCA_023423215.1 Actinomycetes bacterium | reverse complement strand
CGGGTGGACCGAGGACCGGCGGCTCGCCGTCAGCCTGCTCATCGGCATCGCCGTCGGCGCCACGCTGTCGTTCCGGATCGAGTGGGCGCTCGCCCTGCTGTCGGTGTGGGACGTCACCGCAGCGCTGCTGTTGGCGTGGATCTGGTTCCGGGGGATCGCCCCGATGGACGCCGCGGCAACCCGTGAGCGGGCCACGTCCGAGGACGCGGGTCGCACCGCGTTGCCGGTCCTGTTGCTCGTCGCGGCGCTCGCGAGCCTGGTCGGGGTCTTCTACGCGTTCGTGCAGGCCGGTGACGCGCACGGGGCCCGCAAGCCGCTGCTGATCGGCTACGCCGTGCTGACCGTGGTCCTGTCCTGGGGGCTGGTCCACACGCTCTACACGCTGCGCTACGCGCACCTGTACTACAGCGACGACCGGCTGCCAGACGGCGACACCAAGGGCGCGATCGACTTCAAGAACGGCATCCCGCCCGCCTACTCGGACTTCGCCTACGTCGCCTTCACCATCGGCATGACCTTCCAGGTGGCCGACACCGACGTGCGCTCCCCCGCCCTGCGCGGCTCGGTCATCCGCCACGCCGCGCTCTCGTACGTCTTCGGCGCGGTGATCGTCGCCAGCGCGATCAACATCGTCGCCAGCGCGCTGCACTGAGCGGGTCCTGGCCGCCGCCGATCGGCGCCGTCCCGACGTGGCGCGATCCGTTGCACCGCCGTCGGCGGAGCGGCAAGATACCGACAGCGCGCGATGTCACAGTGGAGGTCGCTCCTCCGCCGGGCGACCGTGACATTCGCCGATGGAACGGCTCTGGCGTGGGCGACGCCGCAGCCCGTGGCGACAGGACTCCCTCGTGCTCAGGACGCAGCCGTGAACGACGCAGCCGTGACGGACGCAGCGGCCGACGAGTACCGCATCGACGACCTGGCGGCCCGCGCCGGCACGACGGTGCGCAACGTGCGCGCCTACCAGGACCGGGGCCTGATCCCGCCGCCCGAGCGGCGCGGCCGCGTCGGCGTGTACTCGGACCAGCACCTGGCCCGCCTCCGGCTGATCGGCGAGATGCTGGCCCGCGGCTACTCGCTGTCGAACATCGGCGAGCTCTTCGTCGCATGGGAGCAGGGCCAGGACCTGGGCGAGCTGCTCGGCTTCGAGGCCGCGCTGGCCGCACCCTGGGGCGACGAGGTCAGCGTGACCGTGCCGGTGGTCGAGCTCATCGCACGGCTCGGCGGCACCATCGACCACGAGACGTTGACCGAGGCCAGCCAGCTCGGCGTCGTCGAGATGGACGGCGACGTCGTGCACGTGAAGAGCCCCCGCCTGCTCGAGGCGGGCGCGGCGCTCGTCGACGCCGGCGTGCCGCTCGACGCGGTGGTCGAGCACGGGCGGGCGCTGCGCGCCGACATCGAGCGCATCGCCGAGCGCTTCGTCGACCTGGCGGCGACCGAGATCATCGAGCCCTACGGATCGCCGATCCCCGCCGAGGACCTGCCGCACCTGACCGAGGTCGTGAACCGGCTGCGTCCGATGGCCGCCCGGGTGGTCGACGCCGAGCTCGCCCGGGCGATGGACCGCCTGGTCCGGGAGCGGCTGCAGGCGGCGATGGACCGCCGCGTCGCCGCGACCCCGGCGCGTGACGAGGCCAGCTGAACCCACACGTCCGAGCAGGCGGCTCAGACCAGGGCGGTCGGGGCGACCTCGGGCAGGCCGACCTGCACCGGCGGGGTCGTGTCCACCAGACCCTCGGGCAGCTGGCGGAACACCTCGGCGACCTCGGGGAGGAAGTCGCGGAAGGCGCTCGTGCGGCGCCAGAACATCGCGATGTGGCGACGGGGCACCGGCTCGTCGAAGCGCACCAGCTGCACGTCGGGCGACGGCGGCACGGGTGGCTGCACCGCCAGCTCGGGCAGCAGGGTCACCCCGACCCCGGCGGCCACCATCTGGCGCAGGGTCTCGAGGCTGGTCGCCCGGAAGCCGCCGCGCTCGGAGGCGCCCGAGAGCTGGCAGACCGCCAGCGCCTGGTCGCGCAGGCAGTGGCCGTCCTCGAGCAGGAGCACGCTCTCGCCCGACAGGACCGACACGGGCGCCGGCGCGGCCACGCCGGCGAGCTCGTGCGCGGCGGGCACCGCCATCACGAAGTCCTCGGAGAACAGGAACTCCTCGTGGAGCTGCTCGTCGTGGACGGGCAGCGCGAGCACGCCGACGTCGAGCTTGCCCTCTCGCAGGTCTTGGAGGACCTCTTCGGTCTTCTCCTCGACGAGGAGCAGCTCGAGGTTCGGGAAGCGCGCTCGCAGGTGCGGCACGACGTGGGGCAGCAGGTACGGGCCGAGCGTCGGGAAGAGCCCGATGCGCAGGGTGCCCGACTCCGGGTCCCGCGCACGCCGGGCGATCTCGCGGATGTTGTCGGTCTCGGCCAGGATCAGCCGGGCCCGCTCCACGACCTGGGTGCCGGCGTCGGTCAGCGAGATGTGGCGGGGGCTGCGCTCGATCAGCTCGACGCCGAGCTCGGCCTCGAGCTTGCGGATCTGCGTGGACAGCGTGGGCTGGCTCACGTAGCAGGCGTCCGCGGCCCGGCCGAAGTGGCGGTGCTCCGCCACCGCGACCAGGTACCGCAGGTCTCGAAGGTTCATGGGCCGGACCTCCGGGTCAGGCGACGGCGTGTTCCTCGACCGCGTCGGCGTCGCTCGGGGCGCTGGTGCGGATCAGGTGGTCGAAGGCGCTCAGGGCTGCCGTGGAGCCGGCGCCGAGGGCGATGACGATCTGCTTGTACGGCACCGTCGTGCAGTCGCCGGCGGCGAAGACGCCGGGCACCGAGGTCTGGCCCCGGTCGTCGATCACGACCTCGCCGCGGGGCGACAGCTCGATCGCCCCCTCGAGCCACTCGGTGTTCGGCAGCAGGCCGATCTGCACGAAGATGCCGTCCAGGGCGACCTGGTGCGACGAGTCGTCGGTGCGGTCGGTGTAGACGAGACCGGTGACCTTGTCGCCGTCGCCGACGACCTCGGTCGTGAGGGCGCTGACGATGACGTCGACGTTCGGCAGGCTGCGCAGCTTGCGCTGCAGCACCTCGTCCGCACGCAGGACCGAGTCGAACTCGATGAGCGTGACGTGGGCGACCACGCCGGCCAGGTCGATGGCCGCCTCGACGCCGGAGTTGCCGCCGCCGATGACCGCCACGCGCTTGCCCTTGAAGAGCGGGCCGTCGCAGTGCGGGCAGTAGGTGACGCCCTTGTTGCGGTACTCGTCCTCGCCCGGCACGTTCATGTGGCGCCAGCGGGCGCCGGTCGACAGCACGACGGTGCGGGCCGAGAGCGAGGCACCGCTCTCGAGCTCGACGGTGACCAGGCCGCCCTCGTCCGCCGCGGGCAGGAGCTTCGTGGCGCGCTGCAGGTTCATGACGTCGGCCTCGTACTCGTGCACGTGCTGCTCGAGCGCCGCGGCGAGCTTGGGGCCCTCGGTGTAGGGCACCGAGATGAAGTTCTCGATCGCCATGGTGTCGAGCACCTGGCCGCCGAAGCGCTCGGCCGCGACGCCGGTGCGGATGCCCTTGCGGGCGGCGTAGATGGCCGCGGCGGCGCCGGCCGGGCCGCCACCGACGACGAGGACGTCGAAGGGGTCCTTCTGGTCGATCTTGGCGGCCTCGCGCTCGGCGGAGCCCGTGTCGAGCTTGGCGACGATCTGCTCCAGGCTCATCCGGCCGGACTCGAAGAGCTCGCCGTTGGCGAACACGGTCGGCACGGCCATGACCTGGCGTGCGTCGACCTCGTCCTGGAACAGCGCGCCGTCGATCGCGACGTGCTGGATGCGGGGGTTCAGGACGCTCATCAGGTTCAGCGCCTGCACGACGTCGGGGCAGTTCTGGCAGGACAGCGAGAAGTAGGTCTCGAAGGTGAGGTCGACGTCCAGGTTGCGGACCTGCTCGAGGAGCTCGGGGTCCGCGGTCGAGGGGTGGCCGCCCACCTGGAGCAGCGCGAGGACCAGCGAGGTGAACTCGTGGCCCATCGGGATGCCGGCGAAGCGCACGGACACGTCGGTGCCGGCGCGCTCGATGGCGAAGGAGGGGCGGCGCTCGTCGTCGTCACGACGCTCGTGGGTGATCTTGTCCGACAGCGAGGCGATCTCGGTGAGCAGCTCGGCGAGCTCGGTCGACTTGGCGCCGTCGTCGAGGGACGAGGCGAGCACGATCGGCATCGTCAGCTTCTCGAGGTGGGTCTTCAGCTGTGCGGAGAGCGAGGCGTCGCCCATGGGGATCAGCTACAGGAGGGGGGTTGCTGTCGGGCGTGGAGGGACGGGACGGAGCAGGGAGCGGTGGCCGCGGGGGGGGGGGGGGGGGGGGGGGGGGGGGGGGGGGCGGCCCCGC
>JAFAFZ010000196.1 GCA_023423215.1 Actinomycetes bacterium | reverse complement strand
CTCGGTCGCGCCGACGGCGTCGGCCTCACGCACCCGCTCCTGCATGTCCTCGAGGGTGAGCAGGTACGGCGTGCCGCGCAGGTTCAGGCTCAGGGGGCCCTTCGAGAAGCCGCAGAACCTGCACTTGAACGTGCACACGTTCGTGTAGTTGATGTTGCGGTTCTTGACGAAGGTCACGATGTCGCCGACCGCGCGACGGCGCAGCTCGTCCGCGACCTCGGCGACCGCCGCGACCTCGGGACCTCGTGCCGAGAACAGCGTCACGATCTCGTCCTCGCCGACCTCTTGCCCGGCCAGCACGCCGTCGAGCACCTCGTGCACCGCGCCCCAGGTCGGCCGGACGCTCGACGCGGCCGGCACGAGCACCGGCGGGTGCACCGGGGCGCCGGAGTACCAGGCGGTCGAGGTGTTGCGCCTGGAGCCGATCTGCACGACCTCGGCACCGGTGCCGGCGTGCTCGTTCGCCGTCATGCGCTCCGGGAACATCGCGCCGGGGTCGTCGCGGCCGAGGCCCTCGGCGTCGGAGCGGTCCATCACCGGGAACCGCACCGCCTCGTCCAGGAAGCGCTCCGGCTGCAGCGCCCACTCGGGGTAGACCGTCAGACGCGGTGCCAGTGCGAAGCCGCGGGCCTCGGTGACCTCTCGCAGCCGGTCGAGCGCCGGCCACGGCCGCTCCGGGTTCACGTGGTCGGCGGTGACGGGGGAGACACCGCCCCAGTCGTCGATGCCGGCGTCGAGCAGCACGCCGAAGTCGTCGGACAGGTTCGGCGGTGCCTGCAGGTGCACCTCGGGCGGCAGGACGAGCCTCGCCAGGGCGATGGCGTCCAGGTACTCGTCCTCGGGGCAGGGACGGGCGCGGTGCATCGTCGTGCCCGGCTTCGGCAGGAAGTTCTGGACGATGACCTCCTGCACGTGCCCGTGGCGCGCGTGCGACTCGGCGATCGCGACGAGGGCGTCGACCCGGTCCTGTCGGGACTCGCCGATGCCGACGAGGATGCCGGTGGTGAAGGGGATCCGGAGCTCGCCGGCGGCCTCGAGCGTGGCGAGGCGCCGGGCGGGGACCTTGTCGGGCGCGCCCCGGTGGCACTCCAGGTCCGGGTTGAGCGACTCGACCATCATCCCCTGCGACGGCGAGACCGCTCGCAGCAGGGCGAGCTCGTCCGCGCCGAGCGCGCCGGCGTTGGCGTGGGGGAGCAGGCCGGTCTCGTCCAGGACGAGGCGGCACATGGCGGCCAGGTAGTCGACCGTCGAGGTGTAGCCGTGCTGCTCGAGCCACTCGGCTGCGGCGGGGTAGCGCAGCTCGGGGCGCTCGCCCAGCGTGAAGAGCGCCTCGTGGCACCCGGCCCGTGCGCCCTGGCGTGCGATGGCCAGCACCTGCTCGGGCGAGAGGTAGGGCGACTCGAGCCGTGCCGGCGGCTGGGCGAACGTGCAGTACCCGCACCGGTCCTGGCACAGCATCGTCAGCGGGATGAACACCTTGGGGGAGTAGGTGATGCGGGTCCCCGTGGTCGTGTCCCGCACCTGGCGGGCCCGGGCGGTCAGCTCATCGAGCGGCAGGTCGAGCAGGTCGCTGAGTGCGTGCACCCGGGCGCTCCTTCGTGGGTTCGGACGGCGTGGGATCGGTCGACGTGGGATCGGTCGACGTGCGGTCGGACGGCGTGGGATCGGGGCGGTGTGCGTCGGTGGCGCGCGACGGGCGCGCGTGTCGGGCACCGCTGGCGTGGTGGTCGTGGCCGGGTCGGCTGGCGATCGCGGTCGGAGCGAACGGCGTCTCGCACGTCCAGCAGTAGTAGCCCAGGTCGATCTCGGTGCCGCACGGCTCGTGCACGAGCGAGGTGGGGGGACCGTCGTCGCCCGAGAGCCATCGGTCGCCCCACTGCATGAGCGAGACCAGGATCGGCGAGAGCTGCAGCCCCATCGGGGTGAGCCGGTACTCGAAGCGCTCGGGGCGCTCCTGGTAGCGACGCTTCACGAGCACGCCGGACTCGACCAGTCGGCGCAGCCGCTCCGAGAGCACCGCCCGTGGGATGTCCAGGTCGCGCCGCAGCTCGTCGAAGCGGCGGATGCCGCGGAACGCGTCGCGCAGGATCAGGATCGTCCAGCGGGCGCCGACGATCTCGAGCGCCGCGGCGATCGAGCAGTCCACGGGCTCACCCGACGACGTGGTCGCCCCGGTCGCGCTCGTGTCGTCCCCCGATGACATGGACGGGCACCGTAGACGAGTTCGGATCCCGAACCAACTCGGTTCGTCGGATGAACCGAGTCGGGGCCGGCCGCTCGGCCGGCGCGCGGCTCAGCCCTGCGCCGCCCGGGTCTCCAGCACGCCGAGCAGCTCGTCGAAGCTCTTCTCGAACGCCGTCACGCCCTCGGCCTCGAGGACCTTGGCCACGTCGTCCAGGTCGACCAGCTCGCCGATGCGCTCCCAGGTGCGTCGGGCGCCGTCCAGGTCGGCGTCGACCGTGCGGGCGACGGTGCCGTGGTCGTCGAACGCCTCGAGCGTCGCGTCCGGCAGCGTGTTCACGGTGTTCGGACCGATCAGGGTGTCGACGTAGAGCGTGTCCGGGAACTCGGGGTTCTTCGTCGAGGTCGACGCCCACAGGGGGCGCTGCACCCGGGCACCCCGGGCTGCCAGCGCCTCCCAGCGCGGGCCGCGGAACGCCTCGAGGAAGGCGCCGTAGGCGAGCTGGCCCTGGGCGACGGCGGCGTGGCCGATCAGGGAGAGCGCCTCGGGGCTGCCCTCGGCGGTGAGCCGGCGATCGACCTCGGTGTCGACGCGGCTGATGAAGAAGCTGGCGACCGAGCTGGTGCCGGACAGGTCCTCGACGCCGGCGGCGACCGCGTCCTCGAGCCCTGCGAGGTACGCCTCGATCACCTCGGCGTAGCGGGCGAGGCTGAAGATCAGCGTCACGTTGATGCTGCGCGACTCGCCGATCATGCGCCGGATCGCCGGGATGCCCTCGGCCGTCGCCGGGATCTTGATGTACAGGTTCGGCTCGTCGATCAGGTCCCAGAGCTCACGCGCCTGGGCTTCGGTGGCCTCGGTGTCGCGGGCGAACGCGGGGCTCACCTCGATCGAGACGTAGCCGTCCTCGCCGTCCGACTCGTCGTAGACCGGGCGCAGCAGCGCGAGCGCCGTGCGGATGTCCTCGACCACGAGCGCCCAGTACGCCGCCGGCACGTCGCTGCCCTCCGCGACCAGGGCGGCGAGCTGCTCCGAGTAGGCCTCGCTCGACTCGATCGCCTTCTGGAAGATCGACGGGTTCGACGTGATGCCGCGCACCCCCCGGTCGATCCACCGCTGGATCTCGCCGGAGGTGAGCCATTCGCGCTTGAGGTTGTCCAGCCAGGGGCTCTGGCCCTGGTCGGCGTACAGGTCGTGGAGGGTCCCCATGCACCCGACACTAGGGCCGGGTCGGAAGGGCCCGTGCGCGTCGTCGGTGCCGTCGCGGGACCGCGACGACGCCGAGGGGGGTCAGCGCAGGTTCAGAGCAGGCCGCGCAGGGTCGCGACGACGTTCGTCGGGGTGATGCCGAGCTGCTCGAGCACGACGTTGCCCGGCGCGGAGGCACCGAAGCGATCGATGCCCACCGAGGCCTGGGCGTAGCGGCTCCACCCGAGCGTGACCCCCGCCTCGACCGAGACGGTCGGCACGCCCGCCGGCAGCACCGAGGCGCGGTACTCCTCGGGCTGGGCCTCGAACAGCTCCCAGCTGGGCAGCGACACGACCCGGGTCGGCACGCCGTCCGCCGTGAGGGTCGCGGCCGCCTCGACCGCGACGGCGACCTCGGTGCCCGTGGCCACCACGACCGCTGCGGGGTCGTCGACGTCGACGAGCACGTACCCGCCCCGGGCGACGCCCTCTCGCGCCAGCTCAGCGGTGCCCTCGAGCACCGGGGTGTTCTGGCGGCTCAGGATGAGGGCGACCGGGCCCTGGCCGTCGACGACCGCCTTCCAGGCGCCGGCGACCTCGTTGCCGTCCGCAGGACGCAGCACCGTGAGTCCGGGGATCAGCCGCAGCGACATGACGTGCTCGACCGGCTGGTGGGTCGGGCCGTCCTCGCCGACGCCCACCGAGTCGTGGGTCCACACGAACACCGCCTTCGCGCCGGAGATCGCGGCGAGCCGGGCGGCCGGACGCATGTAGTCGCTGAACACCAGGAAGGTGCCGCCGATGGGCAGCACCCCGCCGTGGAGCGCCGCGCCCACGAGCGCCGAGCCCATGGCGTGCTCGCGGATGCCGAAGTAGACCTGCGGCCCACCCGGGGTCGAGCGGGTCAGCTCCTCCTGGCCCTTCAGCGTGAGGCCGACGTTGCCGGTCAGGTCGGCACCGCCGGCGACGATGCCGGGGACGACCGGGTACAGCGCGTTCAGCACCGTCTGCGAGGCGACGCGGGTCGCCGGCTTCTCGCCGACCTCGAAGGTGGGCAGCGCGTCCTCCCAGCCGGGCAGGCCGTGGGCGCCGAGGGTGGCCTCCCACTCGGCCTCGCGACCGGCGAGCGCGGCGTGGGCGCGCTGGTCCCAGTCGGCCCGCTGCAGGCCGCCTCGGCTGCCCGCGTCGCGGTACAGGTCCAGCACCTCGTCCGGCACCCAGAACGGCTCGTCCGGCAGGCCCATGACCGCCTTGGCCGCGGTGATCTCCGCGTCGCCGAACGCCAGGCCGTGCGCTGCGGGGTCGTCGGTGTGGTCCGGCGACGGGTAGCCGATGTGGCTGCGCACGATGATGAGCGACGGCCGGTCCTCGGTGTCGCGCGCCTCGACGATGGCCCGCTCGAGGGCGTCGAGGTCCTCGGCGGCCTCGCCGACCTCGATGACCTGCCAGCCGTAGGCGCGGAAGCGGGCGGCGGCGTCGTCGCTGAGCGCCAGCTCGGTCGGGCCGTCGATCGAGATGTGGTTGTCGTCGTAGATGTAGACGAGCCGACCGAGGCCCAGGTGGCCGGCCAGCGACGCGGCCTCGTGGCTGACGCCCTCGGAGAGGTCGCCGTCCGAGACGATGGCGTATATGTGGTGGTCGACGACGTCGCTGCCGAAGCGCGCCCGCAGCGACTGCTCGGCGATGGCCATGCCGACGCCGTTCGCGAAGCCCTGGCCGAGGGGGCCCGTCGTCACCTCGACGCCGGCGGTGTGGTGCACCTCGGGGTGGCCCGGGGTGGCCGAGCCCCACTGGCGGAAGTCCTTGAGGTCGTCGAGCTCGAGGCCGTACCCGGTCAGGTAGAGCATCGAGTACTGCAGGATCGAGGCGTGGCCGGCGCTCAGCACGAAGCGGTCGCGGTTCGGCCAGTCCGGCGCAGCGGCGTCGTAGCGCATGATGCGCGTCCAGAGCACGTGCGCGAGCGGGGCGAGCGCCATGGCGGTGCCCTGGTGGCCGGAGCGGGCC
>JAFAFZ010000179.1 GCA_023423215.1 Actinomycetes bacterium | reverse complement strand
CGGGTGGACTCGGGCAGCGTCAGGTTGGCGATGTCGTCGCCGGACGCGCCGGACTGGATGGCCTCGAGGATCTCCTGCATGGTCGCGCAAGCTACCCGCGGGTAACCGGCGGCGGCCACTGCGCCGGGCGGTACTCGGTCGAGGTCAGCAGCGTCGACCAGGCCTCAGCTCACGCTGGGCGCAGCCCGCAGGGAGCGGTCGAGGAACGTCGGCAGCCGGTCGATGCGCACGAGGAACGATCCGGCGATGGCGAGCACGAGCACGTAGGCGGCGGTCAGGGGGCCGAGGCGCGGCTCGACCCCGGCCGCGACGCCGAGCCCCGCGATGACGACCGAGAACTCGCCGCGGGGCACGAGCATCGTGCCGGCACGCCAGCGGCCGTGCTTGCCGACGCCGGCCCGACCCGCCGCCCACCAGCCGACGCCGATCTTCGTGACGGCGCTCACCGCGGCGAGCAGCACGGCGGGGACCACCACGCCGGGCAGCGTCGCCGGATCGATGCCGAGCGCGAACACGAAGAAGAAGATCGCAGCGAACAGGTCGCGCAGCGGCTCGAGGAGCGACCCCGCACGGTGCTGCGCGGGGCCGGAGATGGCCAGGCCCACGAGGAACGCACCGACCGCGGCCGAGACCTGCACCTCTTGTGCCATGCCGCCGACGAGCAGGACCATGCCCAGCACGCTGAGCAGGAGCACCTCGTCGGACTCGGAGTGGATCATGCGCGACATCCACGGGCCCAGCCGCACGGCGAACACGATGATCACCACGACGGCCGCCAGCGCGATCGTGAGCGAGATCACCCCGGTCACGAACGCGGCACCGGCGAGCAGCACGCCGACGATCGGCAGGTAGAGGGCCATCACGAGGTCCTCGAGCACGAGGATCGACAGGATCGTCGAGGTCTCGCGGTTGCCCAGGCGGTCCAGGTCGGCGAGCAGCTTCGAGATGACGCCCGAGGACGAGATGTAGGTGACGCCGCCGAGCAGCACCGCGGGGACGGCGCCCCACCCGAGCAGGAGCGCCAGCGCGGCGCCGGGCACGAAGTTGGCGACCAGGTCGACCAGGCCGCCGCGCACGTTGCGCTTCAGCTCTCCGGAGAGCTCGGCCGGGGTGTACTCGAGGCCGAGCGCGAAGAGCAGCAGGAGCACGCCGATCTCTGCCGCGACCTCGACGAACTCGTCGGTGATGCGGGACGGGATCAGGCCGCCGACACCGACGAGCAGGCCGCCGATCAGGTAGAGCGGGATCGGGCTGAAGCCGGCGCGCAGGGCGGCGCGGGCGAGGATGGAGAGGCCGAGGAGGATCGCGCCGAGCTGGACGAAGGTCGTCGTGATCTCGCCCGATGCGACCCCCAGCATCAGGCCGGCTGGAGCAGGGCGAGCAGTGCGTCGACCGCCTCGGGCGTCCCCACCGAGACGAGGACGTCGCCGACCTCGATGCGATCGTCCGGGCCGGGCGAGGCGTTGGTGCGCGACCCCCGGATGATCGCCACGACGCTCGCCCCGGTGTCCTTGCGGATCTCGGTCTCGCCGATCGTCCGCCCGGCGATGCGGGAGCCGGCCGTCACCGTCAGCCAGTCGATGGCCAGGCCCTCGAGGCGCTGGAGCGATGCAGCCGCCTCGCTCACCCGCGTGGCGCCGAGCAGGTCGGAGAGCACCGTCGCGTCAGCCGGGTCCAGGTGGACCACCGCCCGGCAGGAGTCGGGGTCGTCCTCGTCGTAGAGCAGGAGCTCCCGCTGGCCGGTCCGGGTCGACAGCACGCCGAGCCGCACGCCGCCCGCGGTGTCGAACTCCTGGCGCACGCCGATGCCGGGGAGCTCGGTCTCGTGGATCTCGGTCACCGCGCCCTCCCGTGCTGCACGTCGCGCACACGATACGCCCGCCGCGAGCGGTGCCCGGCCAACGTGGGGCCGACGTGCTCGACGTGCCGGGCGGGCTCAGCCGCGTGCGTCGCGCCAGGCGCCCGACTGGGCGTGCACGAGCTCGACCAGGTCGCCCATGACGAGGTTCACGTCCTGGAGGTGCAGGCCCCACTCCGGGCTGAGGTCGCCACCGATGTCGTCGGTGCGCGGATCGGCCGGGTCGGCCTGGACCGTCACCTCGAGGTAGTCCGCGCCGTCGCGCCGCACGCACTCGACGCGCACCAGTCCGGGCGTCGTGACGTAGGGCGTGTCGATGGTGCCGTGGGCGGGGTCGACCCAGGTCGTCGCCGCGCCGCCGTCGGTGCCGAGGGCGCTGAGGATCGACGCGCCGGGTGCCGAGGGGAAGTAGGGGTGGGCGTCCTCCGCCCCGCCGGCGAGCGACGCCGGGCTGTTGCACGCCGCGACGCCCTCCGCTCCCCCACGCACGCGGCCGAAGAGCGACCCGGCCGGCGGCGGTGCGGTCGATCGGAACGACGCCCAGGACACGACGCAGCCGGTCTGGTCCTGCGCGCGGCAGAGCGGGATCTGCGCGAAGTCGCCGCCGACGTCCGCGCCGTCGGGCACGCGCACCGCCCAGCCGGCGAGCACGGCCGAGACCAGCTGCTTGCGCACGTCCTCGTCCGGGTCGATCTCCTCCTCGAGCAGCCGCTGGAGCATCGCCGCGCCCTGCGAGTGGCCGACGAGCACGACGCCGCGGCCCTGGTTGTCGTGCGCCATGTACTGGCGCCACGCGTCGAGCACGTCGGGGTACGAGGTGTCGGTGGGGGGCGGGTCCGACGCCGGCGGCTGACCGGTGCTCGCCCCGTCGCCGCTGCCGCCCTGGTTGCCGCCGCCGAGCGCGTTGACCAGGCCGGCGAGCGTGCGCTGCCGGTAGACCGGCGCGAACACCCGGCACTCCTGGCCCAGGCGGGCGACCTGGTTCACCGCGGCGAAGCCCTCCTGGTCGGGCGACGCCTCGAGATCGCTGTAGGGCGCCGGGTCGCGCGAGATGGTCGGGTAGACGTAGAAGCAGTCGATCGGGGCGTCCGGGTCCGCGGACCACGGCTCGCTGGTGAGGGTGCCGTCCGCAGCGACGACGGTCGCGTCCAGGTCGCTGTCGCAGACGTCGTCGGTCACGTCGGGGCGGCAGAGCCAGTTCGCCGGGTCCGAGTAGATCTCGCTGCGGTGCCCCGCGTACCGCGCCAGCGGCGCGGCGGTCGTCGTGGTGGTCGGTGCGTCCTCGGTCGCGGCGGTGGAGCTCGGCCCGTCACCGTCCGCGCCGCCGCTCGCACCGTCGTTCCCGGAGCATGCGGTGAGCAGCAGCGCCGTCACCGCGACCGCACCGATCCCGCTCGAGATCCGACGTCGACGACTCCCCCGAGTGCGCATGCGCGGGACCCTAGCGGTCGACGTGGTCACGCCGACCTGCGGCGCTCCGCGCTACCCCGGCGGCGCAGTGGGGTCGGCCGGCGTCAGGTCCGCCACGGAGGCGCCGGCGCCGTCCAGTGCGAGCGCGGACGTGACGCGACTGCTCGCCGGCACGATCAGGCCGAACACGCGACGGTCCGGCCCGACGAGCTCCGGCTCGTGGACGGAGCCGTCGTCGAGCGTCAGGACGAGGCGGGCGACGCCCGAGGACACATAGCCGTCCACCAGCTGCAGATCCGAGTCGAAGATCGTCTCCCGGGACACGAGACCGTGCTCGGTGCACTGTCCGCTTCCGGCGGAGCCGCCGCCGAAGGCGCCGTCCGTGAACTCGATGCTGGCGGCGAGCGTGCACGACTCGAACGGACCCCAGGGCCCGTCCACCTGCTGGGCGTCCAGCGTCACCTGCCAGCGTCCACCGGGGAGCACGCCGGCACTCAGCGCCATCGAGCCGAACGGCGTCGGGGCGGTGCCGTTCGCGAACTGGTCGCGCAGGGTCGCCCAGTCACCCGCGGTCGCGGGCCGCAGCGCGTCGACGAACTCGGTCAGCTGGTCGAGCGGGATCGACTCGCCCTGCACCAGCACGAGCGTGTCGTCGATCGTGCGCACGGCCGACGCGATGCCGTCGCCAGCCCACACGACGGGCATGACCTGCGGTCCGATCGAGGCGCCGCCCATGGTCGCTCGCAGCAGCAGCTCGAACCCGGGATCCGCTGCGTAGGAGCTGACGCTGATGTGGCGGTGCGGCGATGCGTCGGGCGGCGCCGTCCACCGTGCGAACGGCGTGAACCCCGGGTCGTCCCACGACGCGTTCAGCTGGCCGATGTCGAAGCGCGCCGAGGTGATGAGCTCGAGGCGCTCCGGTGCGCCCGCCAGCGCGTCGAGGTCGAGCTCGACCGTGGTGGCCTCGGACTCGGCCTGCTGCACCACCAGCGCGTCGGCGAGGGCGTCGTGGTCCGCGATCCCGCGGGACAGGACTCCGGCTCGCTCGGTCTCCTGCGAGAACTGCTCCACCTCGACGTCGTCGAAGTGCAGCTCGGGATCCTGCGTCGAGAGCGCCCCGATCTCGGAGTTCTCCGATCCCTGGTGGGAGATGGCGAGCGCCCACGGTCGATCGAAGGGGTCGGCGGCGGTCGGATCTCCGTAGAGCACCGCCTGCCCCGGTCCTCCGCCGCGCGCCGCCTCGGCGACTGCGGGATCGACGTCTTCGGGCGCCCGGACGACGTCCACCTCGAGCCCCTGGAGCACCGGATCGTCCAGCGGCGGCAACATCGGTGGACCGGCATCGGGCACGACGACGGTCTCGACCTCGGGCCCGGACCCGACGGGTCCTGTCGATCCCCCGCCGTCGTCCGACCCGCACGCGCCGAGCACCAGGGCGGCGACGACCACGCACGCTCCCCGCCACCGCTGCGCCGGCGCGACTCCGGACCCACGTCCGCGCACGATCGACATCGACCACCTCCCTGTCACCCTGCGCGGACGTTACCGTCGGGCGGGTGACGACCCTCGGCAGCCGGGACGCCGTGCCGACGCTGCGCACCCAGCGACTGATCCTGCGCGACTGGCGCGACGCGGACCTCGAGCCGTTCGCACGGCTCAACGCCGATCCGGTCGCGATGGAGCACTTCCCCTCGACGCTCGACACGGCGGCGACCGTAGAGCTGATCGAGGTCATCCGACGACGCTGGCGCGACGACGGGCGCTGCTGGTGGGCCGTCGAGGAGCTGGCGACCGGGTCGTTCGTCGGCGCGGTCGGCCTGATGCTCGTGCACTTCGACGCGCCGTTCCACGACGTCGAGCACGCGCCCGCGACCGAGGTCGGCTGGCGGCTGCTGCCGTCGATGTGGGGGCGGGGCTACGCGACCGAGGCTGCGTCGGCCTCGGTCGACTGGGGGTTCGAGCACCTCGGCCTGGACGAGATCGTGTCGTTCACCGTCGTCGACAACGTGCGGTCGCGGCGGGTGATGGAGCGCCTCGGCATGGAGCACGATCCCGCCGGCGGGTTCGAGCACCCGGGCGTCGTCGACCCGGAGAGCCCGTTGCGCCAGCACGTGCTGTACCGGCTGCCGGCATCCCGCTGACGAAGGGCGGTCGGTCGTCACCCGCCTGTCGCCCCGCCGTCGCAGTGGGTAGTGTGACCGAACTGACTCGGCCCGCCTGGGCCGGAGAAGCTACCGAGCGGTAACATCCGCACTTCTGTTCGCTTGGGTCCGATGGGCCCGTAAGGGGAGGTGGACCACATGGCTGGTTCCGTCATTCTGTCCGGTGCTCGCACGCCGATCGGCAAGCTGTCGGGCGGTCTCGCCGGCTTCAGCGGCGCCGACCTCGGGGCCATCGCCATCAAGGAGGCCCTCGTGCGCGCCGGTGTGGCGCCCGAGCAGGTCGACTACGTCTTCATGGGCCAGGTGCTCCAGGCCGGCGCCGGCCAGATGCCCGCCCGCCAGGCCTCCGTCGCCGCGGGCATCCCGATGAGCGTGCCCTCCACGCTCATCAACAAGGTCTGCCTGTCCGGCATCAACACGATCATGCTCGCCGACCTGCTGATCCAGTCCGGCCAGGCCGAGATCGTCGTCGCGGGCGGCATGGAGTCCATGACGAACGCGCCGTACCTGCTGCCCGAGGCCCGGGCCGGCATGCGCATGGGCGACAAGAAGGTCATCGACTCGATGATCAACGACGGCCTCTGGTGCGCCCTCGAGCACCACCACATGGGTGCCGGCACCGAGAAGTACGCCGCCTCGGCGAACATCGACCGTGAGGCCCAGGACGACCTGTCGGCGAAGTCGCACCAGCGTGCGGCCCGCGCCCAGAAGGACGGCCTGTTCGACGACGAGATCGTCAACGTCGAGATCCCCCAGCGCAAGGGCGACCCGGTCCTGTTCACCCAGGACGAGGGCGTGCGCGGCGACACCACCGCCGAGTCGCTCGGCGGCCTTCGTCCGGCGTTCGACAAGTCCGGCAACATCACCGCCGGCAACGCGTCGCAGATCTCGGACGGCGGCGCCGCCGTGATCGTCGCCTCGAAGGCCGCGGCCGAGCGCATCGGTGGCACCCCGCTGGGCGAGATCGTCGGCAACGGCTCCGTGGCCGGTCCCGACCCGTCGCTGCTGACCCAGCCCTCGCGGGCGATCAAGAAGGCGCTCGAGCAGGCCGGAAAGTCGGTGTCCGACATCGACCTGTTCGAGCTGAACGAGGCGTTCGCCGCGGTCGGCATCGCGTCGATGGCCGACCTGGGCGTCACCGACGACATCGTCAACGTCAACGGCGGTGCGATCTCGCTGGGCCACCCGATCGGCATGTCGGGCACCCGCGTCGTGCTGACGCTGCTGAACGAGCTGAACCGCCGCGGCGGCCGGCTCGGCGCTGCCGCCCTGTGCGGCGGCGGCGGCCAGGGCGACGCCCTGCTCGTCAAGACCATCTGAGCCCGCCCGGGGGACCGGGCCCTCCCGCCCGGCCCACCCCATCCCAGCTTTGGGTGCGACCTCCTACGGTGAGCGCAGGAGATCGCACCCGAAGACCTCACTCCCACTGCTTCCCCCGCAGGTTCTCGCAACCCGAGGGAAGCAGTGGCATTTTTCGGCGAGCTCGCAGCCTTGGCCGAACGTCAGCACGGGACGATCACTCGGGCACAAGCGCTGTCCATCCCCGGCGGCAGCGATCGACAGCTGGCGACGCTCGTGCACAATGGCGTGCTCGAACGGTCG
>JAFAFZ010000171.1 GCA_023423215.1 Actinomycetes bacterium | reverse complement strand
GCTCCTGGCGGGCGTGGTCGCGGCGATGTTCCTGGTGCGCCTGCCGTACTACCTGATCCAGCCCGGTTCGGTGCGCCCGGCCGAGACCCGCATCGAGGTCGAGGGCGCGGAGAGCTACACCGACGACGGTGAGGTGCTCTTCACCACGGTGTTCATCGACCAGGCGACCCCCGCGCTGCTGCTGCGGGCGTGGCTGGACGACGCGGTCGAGGTGCGCACGAAGGAGGAGATGTACCCGGAGGACAACCGTGCCGAGGTGCAGCAGCAGAACCGGGCCCGCATGGACCTCTCCAAGCTGACCGCCACCAAGGTCGCGCTCGACCACGTGGGCATCGACGCTGCGTTCGACGCCGACGGCGCACGCGTGCTCGGGCTGGTCCCCGAGGGGCCGGCCGACGGGGTGCTGCAGGTCGACGACGTGATCACCTCGGTCGACGGCGGCGAGGTCGCCATGCCGGCCGACATCGGCGAGGAGCTCGCCGACCGGGCGCCGGGTGACGCGGTGGACGTGGTCGTCCGACGGGGCGACTCGAGGGCTGCCGACGGCTCGATCGAGCCGGGCGATCCGACGACGGTGCAGGTCACCCTGGGCGCGGCCGAGGACGACGTCGCCCGGCCCGTGCTCGGCATCCAGGTCGAGCCCGACGCCCCCCGGATCGACTCGCCCGTGCAGGTGCAGGTGGACTCCGGGAGCGTCTCCGGTCCCTCCGCCGGGCTGGCGTGGACCTTGGCGATCATCGATCGCCTGACGCCCGGCTCGTTGACCGAGGGCCGGCGCATCGCCGTGACGGGGGAGATGTTCTCGGACGGCACCGTGGGGCCGATCGGCGGCGTGCTGCAGAAGGTGGCGGCGGTGAAGCGGGCCGGGATCGACCTGTTCATCTACCCCGCGGCGACCCCGGACGAGGACGAGGAGGCGATGCGGCGCATCGCCGGCGACGACGTCGAGCTGCGCCCCGTCGACGACATCGACGAGGCCGTGGCGGTGCTCCAGCCGGACGGTCTCGACCACCCCGGCTGAGGGTCCGGGCCCGCCCCGGACCGGGTCGCCCGATCCCCCGGACGGGGCGCGAGGGTTCCGCCACCGATGGGCGGGGGACTCGTAGCATCGCCCCCATGACCGACTCGCTGCCCGACCCGCCCGACCTCGATCCCGCGGCTCTGGCTTCGTCGGCGTTCGGTCGTGCGCGCAAGGGCTTCGACCCGGTCGAGGTCAACGCCGCCATGGGTCGTGCGGCCGATGCGCTGAGGGTCTGGGAGCTCCGCGACCGGCAGATGCGGGCACGGCTCGAGACCCTCGAGCAGCAGGTGCGCGACTCCCACGAGGTGGACGAGCACCGCATCGCGACCGTCCTGGGTGAAGAGACCGCCCGCATCGTCACCGCCGCCAAGGACGCCGCCGGCGAGATCCGCTCCAAGGCCGAGGAGCAGGCGGCGCGCCTGCTGCGCGAGACCGAGGAGTCGGCGACCCGCGACGCGGAGGCGCTCCGAGCCGAGGCGACGCAGCTGCGCGACGAGGCGGAGCGCCTGCGAGAGGAGTCCGAGCAGGACGCGGAGCGTCGGCGGGCGGCGGCAGAGGCTGCGTCGGCCGAGCTCGAGGCCGATGCTCGGCGCCGTCACGACGAGCTGATCGCCGAGGCGTCCGGCGTGCTGGACCTGCGCACGCGAGAGGCCGAGGCCGTGGCCTCGGGCCTGGTCGAGGCGGCGGCGGCCGAGCTGTCGGCGGCCGAGGTCGAGGCCGCAGGCATCCGCATCGCCGCCGAGGTCGCCGGCAACGAGGAGCGCGACCGGGCCCGCGAAGAGGGTCGGACCATGGTCGCCGAGGCCAAGGCGCTGCGCGAGCGCATGCTGGCCGACCTGGCCGAGCGTCGGCGCACCGCACGCCGTCAGATCGAAGGTGCTCGCGCGGGGCGGGACCGCATCGTCGAGGTGCTGCGCGCCGCGGGCGCCGAGGTCACGGCGACGATCGACGGGCTCGAGGACATCGACGACGAGATCCAGCGGGCGGCGGACGCAGCGGCGCTGCAGGTGGACGACGACATCGACGCCGTGGTCGCCGAGCTGGAGGCCGAGCTCTCGGGCGGCGACGAGGCCGTCGAGCCGGCAGCGACCGTCGAGCGGGCAGCGGTCGTCGACGGCGACGCGGACGGATCCGACCGCGCCGAGGACGCAGCCGACACCCCGCAGGCCGTCGACGAGCCGGTCGAGGAGGCGGTCGTCGAGGTCGACGCGGACGCCGCGGCGGACGAGGACGGAGCCCCGGCGCCGGCAGCGGTCGAGGATGGCGAGGCGGTCGAGGCCGACGCGGTGGACGCCCTCGAGGTGGTCGAGACGGTCGAGGTCGTCGAGACCCTCGCCGTGGTCGAGGATGCCGACGGCACGGCGATCGTCGACGTCGTCACCACCACCGACACCGTCGAGCTGGTGGACCTCTCGACCGGTGACGCCGTCGAGCTCGGCTCCGAGGTCGAGGTCGAGGCCGAGGTCATCGGGATGTTCCGCGGCGACGAGGCGGCCGAGCGCAGCGACGAGGCCGGCGAGGGTTCCGCGGCCGCGGGCGAGCTCGACGCCGAGGACCCGGGCGTCGACGAGGACGACGACCTGGACGAGGACGACTCGACGGGCGCGCCCGTGCACGACCTGTTCGCACGCATCCGGGCCGAGGGCCTCGACGACGAGGACGGCGCGGGGCCGTCCGACGACGAGGCCGGGAGCGGCACGTCCGACGGGACCGCCGCGGTCCGGGACGAGGCGGTCCGGGACGAGGCGGTCGAGGACGAGGTGGTCGTCGACGTCACCGACGACGGCGCCCCGGACGAGGTCGATGTCGCGGTGGCCAGCACCGAGGGGATCGATCAGGTCGGGCTGCTGCTGGACCAGCGCGACCGAGCGCTCGTGCCGATCGAGAAGCAGCTCTCCCGCTCGCTGCGGCGACTCGCCTCGGACGAGCAGAACGAGGTGCTCGACCAGCTGCGACGCCTGAAGCGCGGCCGTCCGGACGCCGGGACGATCCTGGCCGACGCCGAGGCGACGCGCGCCCGCTTCGTCGACGCGCTGACCGAGGACTTCGACGCGGCCGTCCGGGCCGGGTCCGCCTTCTGGGCCGACGTCGCCGGCTCCTCCGCGGACGCCCTCTTCGACGACCGGGACCTGGCGCGCTCGGTGCTGTCGGACGCGCTCGCCGAGTTCCTGGCGGTGCACCGGGCCCACCTGGAGCGCACCTTCGCCGAGGCCGACGAGCAGGACCTGGACACCAGCGAGCTCGGCGACCGCATCCGCGCGGCGTACCGCGACTGGCGGAGCAGCTCGCTGGCCGAGCTGGCCGGCGACCTGGCGACGGCCGGGTTCGCGCACGGCGAGCGGCTGGCGGCGGGTCCCGGCACGCCGTGGCGGTGGGTCGTCGACAACGGCGGGCTGCCCTGTGCGGACGGCGAGGACAACGCGCTCGCGGGCGCGGTCGCGTGCGAGGAGCCGTTCCCGACGGGCGACATCACGCCGCCGGCGCACCCCGGCTGCCGATGCATGCTCCTCCCTGCGCATCGGTAGATTCACGCCGTGCGCATCCCGAGTGACATGCCCGATCCGTCGCGCAAGGATCGGGGTGGCGAGCGTCGTCGCGGCGGCTCCAACCGCAGCCGCACCGTGCTCGCCGTCGTCGTCGTCCTGCTGGTGCTGCTCGCGCTCTCGCTGCGCGCGATCGCCACGTTCTGGACCGACTTCCTCTGGTTCGACAACCTCGACCTGACGAGCGTCTGGCGCCGGCTGCTGTCGGCCAAGGTCACCCTCGGCGTCGCGACGACGCTCGTGTTCTTCGTCCTGCTCTGGGGCAACCTCGTGCTGGCCGACCGGCTGGCGCCCCGCTTCCGCTCGGTGGTCGGCCCGGATGACGAGCTGCTCGTGCGCTACCGCGAGCTGGTCGCGGGCCGTCAGCGCCTGCTGTGGCTCGTCGTGTCGCTGCTCATCGCGATCATCCCCGGCTTCAGCGCGTCGGCCCAGTGGCAGGAGTGGCTGCTGTTCCGCTTCGGCGGCTCGTTCGGCGTCGACGATCCGCAGTTCGGCACCGACATCGGCTTCTACGTCTTCAAGCTGCCGTTCCTGTCCACGGTGGTCGACTGGATGTTCGGCTTCCTGCTCGTCACCGCGGTCGTCGTCGGCATCGTGCACTACCTGAACGGTGCCATCCGGGTGCAGCCGTTGGGTGAACGCATCACCCCGAACGCCAAGGCCCACCTGTCGGTGCTGCTGGCGCTGGCCGCGTTCACCAAGGCCGTGGACTACTGGCTCCAGCGCTTCGAGCTGCTGACCTCGAGCGGCGGCGAGTTCGACGGCGCGGGCTACACCGACGTCAACGCGTCGCTTCCCGCGGTGAACCTGATGATCCTCATCTCGGTGTTCGCCGGTCTGGTGCTGCTGGTGAACATCCGTCGCAAGGGCTGGGCGGTCCCCGTCATCACCCTGGCGCTGTGGGGGCTCATCGCGATCGTGGCCGGCGGGATCTACCCGGCGATCGTGCAGCGCTTCCACGTCGAGCCCGCCGAGCTCGCCAAGGAGGAGCCGTTCATCGAGCGGAACATCGAGGCGACCCGGGTGGCCCTCGGCCTGTCCGAGGTCGCCCAGACCGACTTCGACTACGAGCCCACCCTCACCCCCGAGGCGGTCGAGGCCGACCCGTCGAACCTCGAGAACGCCCGACTGCTCGACCCGGCGATCGTCCTGCCGACGATCCAGGACTCCCAGGTCGATCGCGAGTACTACAACTTCCGCGACGTCGACGTCGATCGCTACGACATCGCCGGCGCCCGCACGCCCGTCGTCATCTCGGCCCGCGAGCTGAACCTGTCCGGCGTGACGAACCCGACGTGGGAGAAGCTGCACCTCGTCTTCACCCACGGCTACTCCGCCGCGCTGGCGCCGGCCAACCAGGTCGACCCGCGTGGCGAGCCCGAGTTCCTGGTGCAGGGCATCCCGCCGCGCACGACCGACGTGCCCGCGCTCGAGCAGCCCGAGATCTACGTCGGCGAGGACATGGCGGGCTACGCGATCGTCGGCACCAAGCAGACCGAGCTGAGCACCGACAACGTGACCGCCGAGTACTCGGGCACCGCCGGCGTCCCGATCGACTCGACCCTGCGCCGCGCGGCCTTCGCGCTGCGCTTCGGTGAGATCGAGCCCCTGATCTCGGACAGCATCACGAGCTCGTCCGAGGTCATCTACCTCCGCGACGTCGTCGACCGCGTGCACGAGATCGCGCCGTTCCTGGTCTTCGACCAGGACCCGTACCCGATCCTGCACGAGGGACGGGTGCAGTACCTGGTCGACGCGTACACGACGACCAACGAGTACCCCTACGCGCAGACCGTCGACGCGGCCGACATCGCCAGCGACACCAGCGGCGAGTTCAACTACATCCGCAACTCGGTCAAGGCGCTCGTCGACGCGTACGACGGCTCGGTGACGCTGTACCTGACCGACGAGCTCTACGGCGAGTCGGACCCGATCATCCGCGCCTATGCGAAGGCGTTCCCGGGGCTGTTCACCGAGGACATCCCGGAGACGATCAAGGAGCACTTCCGGTACCCCGAGTTCATGTTCAAGTCCCAGACGGTGGTCTGGGAGCGGTACCACCAGTCCGACCCGTCGACGTTCTTCAACAACAGCGACCGCTGGATCGTGCCGGAGCAGCCCTCGGACACCGGCGCCGGCACGCAGCAGGTCGACGCCACCCCGACCGCGACGGCCGAGGCGCAGCGTCGGATCGAGCCCTACTACCAGGAGCTGCGCATCGGCTCGGCCGAGACCTCGCAGTTCGTCCTGACGAGGCCCTTCGTGCTGTCCTCGGGCGACGGCTCGGGCCGCAACCTCACCTCGATCCTGATCGCCCGCAACGACCCGTCGGACTACGGCAAGCTCGAGGAGCTGCTGATGGTCTCGGGCGAGGGCGACGAGGCCGAGCGCAACAGCAACGTCGAGGGTCCGGTCCAGGCGAACCGCAAGATGGTCACCTACCCGCCGGTGGCCGAGTTCTCGACCGTGACCGGCCAGCGCGGCTCGACGATCCGCTACGGCAACATCCTGATCCTGCCCCTCGGCGACTCGCTGGCCTACATGCGCCCGATCTACGTCGCGCAGGAGGGATCGAGCCGCTACACGCTGGTGCGGGTCGTCATGATCTCGGGCGACGACATCGGCTTCGGCGACAACGTCGAGGAGGCGTTGGCCGACCTGATGGACGGCAACGTCGACGGCGCGACCGACACCACGGGCGACGACGAGCCCGGCGACGGCGGGTCCGACGAGGAGACCGCGCCGCCGACCACGCCGCCGGGCGGCGACGGCCGGACCGCGACCGAGCTCATCCAGGCGGCCGACGAGAAGTTCGCCGCCGCCGAGGAGCAGCTGCGCTCCGGGGACGCCGTCGGGTACGCCCAGCTGGTCGACGAGGCACGCGAGCTGGTCGCGCAGGCGGCCCAGCTGCTCGCGGACCAGGGCGGGGCGTCGACCACCACGACCGCGCCCTCGGACGACACCACCACCACGACGACCGCCGCTCCCTGAGCCCGAGTCGCCAGCGGGTGGCCCGTCCGGCGGGATCGCAGGGGGATCTGTGTGCGGCGCCCGAGGTGACGTAGCCTGACCCGCCGTGGGGAACCTGGCGACACTGCTCGCACTCATGCCCGAGTGGCTCGATCCCGAGAAGCTGATCCGCAGCGGCGGCTACGTGCTGCTCTTCGCGATCGTCTTCGCCGAGTCGGGCCTGCTGATCGGCTTCTTCTTGCCCGGTGACAGCCTGCTGTTCGTGGCGGGCATGGCGTCGGCGGGCGCGTTCGCCCGTGGCGAGAACCCGATCCACTTCAACATCTTCGTGGTGCTGATCGGCGTGTTCATCGCCGCCGTGGTCGGGGACCAGGTCGGCTACGCGTTCGGCAAGAAGGCTGGCCCGGCGCTGTTCCGGCGTCCCGACTCCCGGCTCTTCAAGCACGAGCACCTCGAGAAGGCCCAGGGCTTCTTCACCCGGCACGGTCCGAGGGCGATCGTGCTCGCCCGCTTCGTGCCGATCGTGCGCACGTTCTGCC
>JAFAFZ010000101.1 GCA_023423215.1 Actinomycetes bacterium | reverse complement strand
GAACAGAACCGGGCCTAGGCGGGCTGGAGCGAGGGGTCGGTGGGCGCGTGCTCGCGCAGGAACTGCTCGAAGGCCGCCCGGGGGAGCGGCGGCGCGTAGAAGAAGCCCTGCACCAGGTCGCAGCCGGCGTCGAGCAGGAAGCGTCGCTGCTCCTCGGTCTCGACGCCCTCGCCGACCGTGCCGATGCCCAGGCCCTGGGCGAGCGAGAGGATCGCCCGCGTGATGGTCTCGGAGCGGCCGTCGCCGAGCTCGGTGACGAAGCAGCGGTCGACCTTCAGGGTGTGGAGCGGCAGCGTGTGCAGGTACGACAGCGACGAGTAGCCGGTGCCGAAGTCGTCGAGCGCCACCAGGAAGCCGAGCTCGTCGAGCTGCGTCAGCCGCGACGCGGTGGTCTCCATGTCGCGCATGAGCAGCGTCTCGGTGATCTCGAGCTCGAGCCGCGACGGCGAGACGCCGGCGTTGTCGAGCGTCGACGCGAGCCGGTCGACGAAGCCGCGCTGCTCGAACTCGGTCGCCGAGATGTTCACGGCGATGCGCGCACCCGGGGGCAGCAGGCTCTCGACGTTCCAGTTCGCGACGTCCTCCGCGACGGTGGTCACGACCATGTCGCTGATCGCCGAGATCGCCCCGGTCGCCTCGGCGGTCGGGATGAACACCGACGGCGGGATCGGCCCGTGCTCGGGGTGGTGCCAGCGCACCAGCGCCTCGGCCGCGGCGATCGCGCCGGAGCGCAGGTCGATGATCGGCTGGTAGTGCACCTCGAGCGTGCGCTGGGCGGCGGCGAGACGCAGGTCCCGGTCGAGCGCCAGGCCGGTGCGGGTGCGCTCGTCCATCGAGCGCTCGTAGAAGCGCAGCTGGTGCCGGCCGTCGCGGCGACCGGCGGAGAGCGCGGTGTCGGCGGCGCGCACGAGCTCGGACGCGTCGCGGGTGTTCGCGGGGAAACGTGAGATGCCGACCGAGGCCGTCAGGCGCAGCTCGAGCCCGTCGATGACGAGCGGCTGCTCGGTGCGGCGCTGGATCTCCTCGCCCAGCCGACGAAGGCGGGTGTCGAAGGCCAGGCTCGCGCCCTCGCCCCGGGCGACCACGAGGAACTCGTCGACGCTGATGCGGCCGATCTCGATGTGCCGGTCCGCCAGATCGCGCAGGCGGTCCGCGACCGCGGCCAGCACCTGGTCGCCGAAGTCGGTGCCGAAGGTGTCGTTGACGCTGCGGAAGTCGTCCAGGTCGACGTGCAGCACGCCGACGCGCAGGTCGGTCGCAGGGTCGTCGCGACGTGCGGGGTCGTCGTGGCGCTCGCACGAGTCGGCGGCGAGCAGTTCGACCAGGTGCGCCGTGATGTGGTTCCGGCTGCGCAGGCCGGTCAGCGAGTCGGTCGTCGCCATGCGCTCGTGGCGCTCGCGCCAGGACTGCACCTCGCTCAGGTCGCGCAGGACCAGCACGGCGCCGTTGGCCGCGCCCCACAGGTCGGTGACGGGCACGCACACGACCTCGGCCGGGACGAGCTCGTCGACCGGGCGCAGGCGGCCCGTGCCCGGAAGGCGCACCGGCGCGCTGGCGTCCTCGCCGGAGCGCATGGTCAGCACCGGCGGCGACGACTCCGGATGCAGGTGCCGGCCGTCGACGTCCAGCCAGGACCACGGAGGGTCGAACACGCTGCGATCGATCAGCTGCTCGTGCGGCAGGTCGACGAGCGCGGCGAACCGGTCGTTGGCCTGCTCCAGGCGACCGTCGCGGCCGATCACGGCGACGCCGTCGACCACCGCGTCGAGCGCGCGGCCGAGCAGCTCGTGCTCGGACGCGGCGCGTTCGTTCGCGGCGGCCTGCGCGCTCAGGTCCGTCGTGACGGCGACGATCAGGTGCGGCGACCCGGCGTGCGCCGCGTCGCCCGGTGCGGGCAACGAGGCGTCCAACCGCGAGAGGCTGAGCCCGACCGGCACGGTGGTGCCGTCGGTGCGGCGCACGGCGACGTCGACGCGATGGGAACCGCCGGCGGGCACCTGGTCGGTCAGCAGCCGCCAGCCCTCGGTCGACAGATCGGGGACCACCAGGTCGGGCAGCCGCACGCCACGCAGGTCGGCCGCGTCGGACCCGAGCTGGGTCGCCGCGCCCGAGTTGTGGCGCAGCACCGAGCCGTCCTCGGGATCGAGCAGCCACACGCCGTGCCCCAGGCGGTCGACGACGGCGGACAGGACCGCGTCCTCGACCGTCATCGTGCCGGCCACCTCACCCCATGCCCTGCCACGCCCGTGCCACCTCCGGACCCGCCGCGCAGGCGGTCACCTGCCGTTCCGACGAGCGCGGGCGAGCCTAGGTTCGCGCCCGCCGTGGTCGGTGGATGTCGACATCGCGCGGACCGCGCGAACTCCACCCCCGACCACCCGGTTCTGTTCGTCGAGCTACGCCGTTCCGGCGTACCTCGACGAACGAAACGCAGCGCGTGCGCGGCAGCCGGCAGGCCTCAGATGCGGCCGGCGGCCTCGGCCGCCGCGGTGGCGGCGTCGAGCTGGCCCTCGACGATGCGCAGGCCGGCGTCCCAGAACCCCGGGTCCTCGAGGTCGCAGTCGACGATCCGCCCGAGCTCGGCCGGCGTCATCGATCCGCCGGCGCCGAGCAGCTCGAGGTAGGCGGGAACGAAGGTCTCGCCCCGCTCCGCGTAGCGGGCGTACACCGACAGGGCGAGCAGCTGGCCGTACGCGTAGGCGTACACGTAGCCCGGGGTACCGATGAAGTGCGGGATGTAGCTCCACCAGGTCGAGTAGCCCTCGGTCAGCTCGACCGAGTCGCCGAGCATGTCCGACTGGGTCGCGATCCACAGCTCGCCGAAGCGCTCGACCGAGAGCTCGCCCTCGCCGCGGCGGGCGGTGTGCACGGCGTCCTCGAAGCGGTTCATCGCGACCTGGCGGAACACCGTGGCGATCGAGTCCTCGAGCGTCGACGCGAGCAGCGCGAAGCGAGCGTTCGGGTCCTCGAGCTGTCCGAGCAGCGCGTTGTTGGTGACGGTCTCGCCGAACACGGACGCGGTCTCGGCCAGGGTCAGCGGCGTCGACTGGTGGAACACGCCCTGCTCACGCGCCAGGTAGGCGTGCAGGCCGTGGCCGAGCTCGTGGGCCAGCGTCGACACGTCGCGGTTGCGCGACGTCCAGTTCAACAGCACGTAGGGGTGGTGCGAGGGGACCGTGTACGCGCAGAAGGCGCCGGGCCGCTTGCCGGGACGGGTCGGTGCGTCGATCCAGCGCTCGTCGAAGAAGCGCTGGGCGATGTCGGCCATCTCGGGCGAGAAGCTGCGGTAGGCGTCCAGCACGATCGTGCGCGCCTCGTCCCAGCCGATCGAGGTCTCGTCCTGGGCGACCGACGCCATGCGGTCGTAGTCCGCCAGGCGGTCGATGCCGAGCACCTTCGCCTTGAGCGAGTACCAGCGCTGCGGCAGGTCGTAGCGACCCACGACGGCGTCGATGAGGGCCTGGACCGACTCGTCGGACGCCTCGTTCGCCAGGTTCCGCTCCGACACCCAGCTCGGGTAGCGACGCAGGCGGTCGTCGACCGACTTGTCGAGCAGCAGCGTGTTGAACACGAAGGCCCGCGTGCGCAGACCGGGCTCGAGTCCGACGGTGACCGCCTCGGCCGCGGTTCGCCGCACGTCCCGATCGGGGTGCTGCAGCATCGACAGGCCCTGCTCCAGGCCGACGGTCGTCGTCTCGCCCTCGGGGCCGCCGACGAGCGGCGAGGGCAGCTCGACGGTGATGGCCGAGGTGAGCTCGTCGAAGAGCCGGACCCATGCGCTGCCGCCGCTGACGGACTTCTCGGTGAGCAGCTTCTCCTCGGGCTCGGAGAGCAGGTGGTCGCGGTAGCGGCGGCTCGAGCGCAGGTGGTGGGCGCAGAAGTCGAGGCGGGGATCCGCCAGCAGCGCGTCCGCCGTGGCGTCGTCGACCTCGGCCCACTCGAGCTCGAAGAACACGAGGCGGGTCGCCAGGGTCGTCGAGCGCTCCTGCACCTTCATCATCAGCGCGCCACGCTCGGGATCCGACGTGTTCTCCGAGAAGCGGAGCATCGCGTAGTAGCCGACGCGGCCCTGCACCTCCTGCAGCTCGGCCATCGTCGTCATCGCGTCGGCGAGCTCGCCGGCGTCGAGCTCGGCGACCCGGCTCCGCAGCGCCTCGAGCTGGTCGGTCAGCTCGTCCGAGCGGTCGAGCAGGGCGTCGACGTCGGTCCCGTCGATCAGCGTCTCGAGGTCCCACGCCACCTCCGCGGCGGTGAGGTCGGCCTGGACGGGGTCGAGGGCGTCGGTCGGATCGGTGGCGGCGGTGTCGGTGCTCACCCGCCCAAGAGTAGGGCCGCGGCCACTCGACCCGGGCGCGGTGAGGCACGGCACATTGTGATCGTGAGGGTTGCTTACTACGCTCCGTCTCGTCACACGACGAGAGGGGTTCAGACATGGCAACGGCGATGACGGCGGGGCGCACGGCGCGCACCCGCCTCCTGGGGATCGCTGCGGCGATGGCGCTCGCGCTGACGGCAGCGGCGTGCGTCCCGCCTCCCACCAGCAACACCGAGGGCGCCGAGCTCACGGTCTCGAAGAGCACGGGCCTCGACCCCGCCGGTGAGGTCATCACCGTCACCGGCACCGGGTTCACCGCCACCGGCAACCTGGGCACCCGCCCGCCGCTCTTCAACCAGCCCGGCGGCGTGTACGTCGTGTTCGGCTCGTTCGGCGAGTCGTGGCGTCCCTCGCAGGGCGGCTCGCAGCGCCAGGTCCTGGACCAGTTCTGGGCGCTGCCCGGCAGCTCGTACACGACCATCGCCGCGCTCGGCACCGGAGAGGCCGTGCAGATGAGCCCGGACGGCAGCTTCACCGTCGACATCGAGGTCTCGGCCGAGGCAGGGAACCACGCGACCCTCGGCATCGCCACCTACGCCGGCAGCGGTGCGGTCAACGCGGGCGAGGAGCTCCTGATCCCGCTGGAGTTCGCCACGCCGGAGTGAGCGTCGGCGGTCGGCCACATCGACCGGTCGACCATCCGTGGATGGGGACGAGGGGAGCACCGCAGCGGTGCCCCCCGCGTCGCGTACGGTGACGGCACACGACGACCGGGGGGCCGAGTGACCGACCCAGGAGAGTTCCGCCAGATCCGCTACGAGGTGCGCGGCCACACCGCGAGGATCACGCTCGATCGGCCCGACCGGCTGAACGCGTTCACCCCGCGCATGGCCGCCGAGCTGATCGCGGCGTTCGACCTGAGCGACGCGGACGACGACGTGCGCGGCGTCGTCGTGACGGGGCAGGGGCGCGCCTTCTGTGCCGGCGCGGACCTGGCGCTCGGTGGCGACACGTTCGACCTGACCGAGGCCGCTGCGGGTGGCGAGCGGGGCGTCCGCGGCGTGGGCTTCGTGGGCGAGGGGGCCGAGCAGGCGCCCGCCGACCTCGGCGGCGTGGTCGTGCTGCGCATCCACCGGTCGCTCAAGCCGGTGGTCGCGGCGATCAACGGTCCGGCCGTCGGCGTCGGGCTCACCATGACCCTGCCGATGGACGTGCGCCTGGCCGTCGCCGGCTCGAAGCTCGCCGTGCCGTTCGTGCGGCGGGGCATCGCGACCGACGGGTGCGCCAGCTGGTTCCTGCCGCGGGTCGTCGGCGTCAGCACGGCGCTCGAGTGGGTCTCGACCGGACGGACCTTCCGCACGGACGAGGGCCTGGCCGCCGGACTGCTGCGCACCGTCCACGACGACCGCGAGTCGATGCTGGCCGAGGCCGAGGACCTGATCGCCGAGATCGCTGAGGCGGCGGCACCCGTGTCGGTCACCGTGTCGCGGCGGCTGATCCAGCAGGCCCTGGAGTCGGGCGGCCCCGAGGAGGCGCACGCCCGCGAGTCCCTCGCGATCTACCGGCGGGGTCGTTCGGGCGACGCCCGGGAGGGCGTGACCTCGTTCATCGAGAAGCGCGCCGCCGAGTTCCCCGACCGCGTCAGCACCTCCGACGAGGTCTGAGCCGCCGTCACCCGCCCCAGCTCAGCTCGGCCCAGCCCAGCCCAGCCCAGCCCAGCCC
>JAFAFZ010000092.1 GCA_023423215.1 Actinomycetes bacterium | reverse complement strand
CGTACGGTGCTCACGTGCACCGACGATCGGTGCGGAACCCGACCCGGAGGACCGACCATGAAGACGATGACCTGCCGCCAGCTCGGCGGCCCGTGCGACCTGGAGCACCACGGCGAGACGGCGGACGACGTCATCCACCAGCAGGACCAGCACCTGAAGGACGCGGTCGCCGCGGGCGACGAAGCCCACCAGCCCGCACGCAAGGACATGAAGGCCCGGTGGCGGCGGCCGGTGTCGGGCCTCAAGTGGTACAAGAACGCCCAACGCGACTTCGCGGCCCTGCCCGCGGACTGACCGCCAACGACCACCCACCGAACCCGACCACGCGTCCGAGCAGAGGAGCACCCCACACCCATGGCCGAGCAGCGGTCCGCCGCCAAGAAGGCGGCAGCGAAGAAGACGCCGGCGAAGAAGGCGGCAGCGAAGAAGGCACCTGCGAGGAAGCAGGCCGGCGACGGCGCCGCCGACGTGCGGGCGAAGATCGCCGAGTTCCCCGAGCCGTACCGACAGCTCGGGGAGCGCCTGCACGAGGTGATCATGGCGGCGGACCCCGAGCTGCAGCCGAAGCTGTACTACGGGATGCCCGGGTACACGAAGGGCGGTCCGGTGCTGGTGTTCTTCCGCAAGGACGAGCGCTTCGTCCTGGGGCTCGGCGAGAAGGCGCACTTCGAGGTCGCCGACGGCGCGTCCGACCAGCTCATGCCGTCCGCCTGGTTCCTCGAGTCGATGGACACGGCCACCGAGGAACGGGTCGCCGACATCGTGCGCGGCGCCGTCGTCTGACCGCTCCCGACGCCCGAGCGGTGCGGCGGTGCCTGGGTCGGACGGCCCGTTCGCCCGTCGAACCGTTCAGCAACGTGCGCGAGCGGCCGATCGAGAGGACATCACGGCCGTCCGAGGGCCGTCGATGATCCGCCAAGGGACGACCGCCATGCGCTCATGGGGCAACAGCAAGCACCTCACCCAGGCCGCCTACGGCGTGGTGAAGGCCAACCCCGGCATGAACCGCTGGACGGTGCGCGCCGCCGTGCACGGGGCGATCGTCGGCGGACTCGGCGCGCTGGTCGGGCTGGCGATCGTCGTCGCCGGTGCGGCGATCGGCGAGACCAAGGGGTCCGAGGACGTCAGCGGTGGCGGTCTGGTCGTCATGGTGCTCGGCGGCATCGTCGTCCTGGGCGCCATCGTGGCGGGACTCGCCGCGGCGAACATCCAGCTCGCCGGCCTGGTGGCCGCGACCGACGACGTGCTGCACGGCCGGCCGATCGACGAGGACGCCGCGCGTGCTGCGGCACACTCGCGGCGTGGTGCGTTGACGGCGTGGTCGGCGATCTCGGTCGCGGTCGGCGCGCTCGTCTCGTTCATCCGGGGCGACGGCGACAGCGGACTGGTCGTCACGATCGTGCGGGCCCTGCTCGCCGGCCTGGTCGCTGCGGTCTGGGCCGTCGTCACGACGCTCGTCATGCCCGTCATCGTCCTGGAGCAGGCCGGAGCCGTCACCGCCATCAAGCGCTCCGGCCACCTCATCCGCTCGACCTGGGGCGAGGCGGTGTTCGGCAGCGTGCGCATCGGTGCACGGTTCGCGCTGCGCTACACCCTGCCCGGCGCCCTCCTGCTGGTCGGCGGCGTGGCGCTGGGCTTCGCCGTCGGCGGCCCGATGATCGGCCTCGGTGCGGTCCTGGCCGTCGCCGGCGTGGTGCTGCTCATCATCGGCGCGGTCCAGGCGGCCACCTGCCGGAACGTGTTCGGTGTCGCCCTCTACCGCTGGACCACCGGCGACGGCGCCCTCGGCCCGTTCACCGAGGAGGACCTGCGTGGGGCGGTGCGCACGAAGGATGGGCGCGACCGGGTCGCGGCCTGAGCGCAGCGACCGTCGCTACGGTGGGCCGATCCGCCCACCGCCCGGAGGTCGCATGCCCGTCAGAGGAGACCAGATCCGCGTCGTCGCCCGGTGCGGTCTGGGAGCGGCCCTGCTGCTGGCCGGCGCCGGTCACCTGACCGTCCAGCGCGAGGAGTTCCGGGCACAGGTCCCCGGCTGGTTCCCGGCGGACGAGGACGCGGTCGTGGTCGTGTCGGGCGTCGTCGAGCTGCTGCTCGGGGCCGCACTCGTCCTGTGCGGGCGCCGGAGGGCGCCGCTGGTCGGCCTGGTCGCTGCCGGGTTCTTCGTGGTGATCTTCCCCGGCAACATCGCGCAGTTCGTCGAGCAGAAGGACGGCTTCGGGCTGGACACCGACGCGAAGCGCTTCGCCCGCCTCTTCTTCCAGCCCGTGCTGGTGCTGTGGGCGCTGTGGAGCACGGGGGCGTGGCGCTGGGTGCGCAGCCGCCGCGACGCCTGACCTGCCAGCCGTCGGTCGTGCGCGGCGACGATCAGACGGCGATGTCGCCGTGCTCGCCGCTGTCCTCGGCCGATCCCAGCGCGGCCCTGACGACCGAGATCAGGCTGCCGATGCGGCCCGAGGCCGTCGCCCAGTAGCGGCCCTCGTCGACGCGGATCGTGAACGCGGCGACGCCGGGGGACTCGCGTCCCTCGTCGAAGTAGGCGGCGGCGAACGGGTTCCAGAGCTCATCGATCAGGGCGGGATCCTTCGAGAGCGTCCCCGTCCCCCGGATCGATGCCCAGCTGCTCGAGCGGTCGTCGCTGAGCGTCACGTGGACGGGGTCGTGGTCGCGGAACACCGCCGCCCAGTGCTCACGGTCGTCGATCACGACGTCGATGCGGTCCCGCTCCACGCGGGCCACGGTGAGCGGACGGAAGTCGAGAGGGGTCCCCGCGCCCACCATCAGGGTGGTGCCCGGGTCCATCAGGTCCTCGAGGTGCTTCGGGTCGTCGTGTGCGTCGTCGGACATGTCGGATCGGTACCCGCGCCGGCTGAGGCCCAACCAGACGACGGCCGGGTCAGTCCAGGTGCACGTGGTGCAGGTCGAGGATGCGGCCGCGCTCGACCTCGAGCACGCCGAAGGTCCGCGTCGGCGCGCGTCGTCGTTGCGTCGGGCTGCCCGGGTTGAAGATGCGGATGCCGCCGGGCGTGACGTCGTCCTCGGGGAGGTGCGAGTGGCCGAACACCACGAGGTCGGCGTCCGGGAAGCGCCGCTCGAGCCGAGCGGGTCGGCCCTGTCGGGCACCGGAGTCGTGGACCATCGCGACGGTGACCCCGTCCAGGTCGATGACGAGCTCCTCGGGCAACCGGCCCTCCAACCCGCGATCGTTGTTGCCGAGCACCGCGTGCACCGCCGCCAGCGCGTCGAGCCGGTCGAGCAGCTCGGCGCCGAGCACGTCGCCGGCGTGCAGCACGACGTCCGCGTCGCGCACCGCGGCCAGGACCGCGTCGTCAAGGCTGCGGCCGCTGCCGTCGGGAACGTGGGTGTCGGCGAGGAGCACGGCACGCATGTCGCCCAGTGTGGCTCGTCACCGACCCGCCGAGGACCGCGCCCGCACCGGCACCGGTGGCACACTCGTGCGATGACGACGACGGTGATCCGCGGCGGGTTGGTGTTCGACGGCTCCGGGAGCGAGGGCGTCCTCGCTGACGTCGAGGTCGTGGACGGCACGGTCCGCGCCATCGGCGCCGACCTGGCGGTGCCGGCCGACGCCGAGGTCGTCGACGCGACCGGGTGCTGGGTCACGCCCGGCTTCATCGACCTGCACACCCACTACGACGCCGAGCTCGAGTTCGACCCGTCGCTGTCGGAGTCGGTGCGCCACGGCGTGACCACGGTGCTGATCGGTTCCTGCGGTCTGAGCTTCGCCGTCGGCGACCCCGAGGACCTGGCCGACATGTTCTGCCGCGTCGAGGGCGTGCCACGCAGCGACGTGCTGCCGATGCTCCGGAAGCTGAAGGACTGGGAGACGCCGGGGGAGTACCTGCGGCACCTGGACGACCTGCCGCTCGGGCCGAACGTCTGCTCGTTCCTCGGCCACTCCGCGCTGCGCGCCCACGTGATGGGGTTGGGGCGATCCCTCGACGAGGAGGAGCGACCCTCGGCGGCCGAGATGGCCCGCATGGTCGTGATGCTCGACGAGGCGCTCGACGCGGGCTACCTCGGCCTGTCGATCAACACGTTGCCCTGGGACAAGATGGACGGCGACCGCTTCCGCAGCCGCCCGACGCCCTCGGTGTTCGCCACGTGGAAGGAGTACCGCCGGCTCGGCGCCGTGCTCCGGGAGCGCGACGCGGTCTTCGAGGGCGTGCCCGACATCTCGGCTCGCTGGAACCTGGTGCTCTTCGCCGGCATCGCCAGCGGCCTCGGTCGGCGACCGCTGCGCACGACGATCATCTCGCTGATGGACGTCAAGGCCGCGCCGGGCGCCTACAAGGTCTTCGCCCGGTCCTTCGCCCTCGCCCGTCGCTGGCTGAAGGCGGACGTTCGGCTGCAGGCGCTGCCCCAGGCCTTCCGCCTGTGGACCGACGGGCTCGAGAACCCCGTCATCGAGGAGATCGGTGCCGGCACCGAGGCGCTGCACCTGGCCGAGCAGGCGTCGCGCCGGGACCTGCTCCGCGATCCCGAGTACCGGACCCGCTTCCGCAGGCAGTGGACCAACCGGTTCAAGGGTCGGGCGTACCACCGCGACCTGGGCGAGGCCCGCATCGTCGAGTGCCCCGACGCCTCGGTCGTCGGCCTCACCTTCGCCGAGGTCGCGTCGCGCCGGAAGGCCGACCGCGTCGACACCTTCCTGGACCTGGCGGCCGAGCACGGCAACGCCCTGCGCTGGACGACCACGGTCGGCAACTCCGACGACGACGCCGTGGCCTGGATCGTCGAGCAGCCCCAGGCGCAGATCGGCTTCTCGGACGCCGGGGCCCACCTGCGCAACATGGCCTTCTACAACTTCCCGCTCCACCTGCTGCGGTTGGTGCACCGACGTTCGCGGGAAGGTCGTCCGGTGCTGCCCGTCGGCGCGGCGGTCCACCGCGTGACCGGCGAGCTGGCCGACTTCCTCGGCATCGACGCCGGGCGGCTGCGGGTGGGTGCGCGGGCCGACGTGGTGGTGGTCGACCCGGCGGGCCTGGACGACCGGGTGGACGAGGTCGTCGAGGCGCCCATGCCCGGCATCGATTCCGTCCAGCGCCTGGTCAACCGAGGCGACGGCGCCGTGAAGCTGGTGCTCGTCAACGGACGCCGAGCCTGGGACGGGACCGGTCGGGCCGACGGACTCGGCACCCAACCCGGATACGGCCGAGTGCTGCGCGGGACGAGGGTCTGAACTTCCGGCGCACGGCGGCGCCCCGCCCGCTACATTCCGCAACGACCCGCGGTGGCACCGGGGGTCGGGGGCGTTGGAGGGCGAACAGACATGGGGGACCAGACGGCTGCGCCGCGGCGCGTCGGGGCTGCGTCCGGGGTCGGCTACGGGGCTCGTGGCGCGCGCATCCTCGGCACCGGCTCGTACCTGCCGGGACCGCCGGTCAGCAACGACGCGGTCGTCGCGGCGATCGGGACGCAGCGGACCTCGAGCGAGTGGATCGAGCAGCACACCGGGATCCGCTCTCGGCACTGGGCGCCGGACGACCTGGCGACGAGCGACCTGGCGGCCGAGGCCGCTGTGCGTGCGCTCGACGCGGCCGGTCTGCGCGCCGACGAGTTGGGCCACCTGCTGCTCTGCTCGACGACGGGTGACTGGACCTCGCCCGCTGCGGCGAGCCGGGTCCAGCACCTGATCGGTGCTCGTTGCCCCGCCGAGGACAAGCAGGTCGGGTGCGCCAGCTGGGTGTTCGGCCTGGACCACGCCGCTCGACTGTGCGCGACCGGCTCGGGACCGGTCCTCGTGGTGGGCGCCGACGTGAAGTCCCGCTTCGTCCGCAAGGAGGACCACCGCCTGCGTCCCGTCCTGGCCGACGGCGCCGGTGCGGTCGTGCTGGTGCAGGGCGACCCGGACGACGGGGTGGGCCTGCTCGCGCTCACCCTCTACTCGGACGGCAGCTTCGCGTCGAACATCTACACGCCGGCCGGGGGCAGTCGGCTGCCGGCCTCGGCCGCGACGGTCGAGCAGGAGCAGCACGCCGTCCTCATGGCGGTGCCCGGCGGTCAGATCAAGGCGGACGCCATCCGCATCATGTCGACGGCGATCTGCCGCGTCCTCGAGGACGTGGGGTGGGGGCTCGACGAGGTGGACCACTTCGTCGCCCACCAGGCCAACCTGGCGATCCTGCGCGGGCTGGCCGAGGAGCTCGGCGTCGGCATGGAGCGGTGGCCGGTCTCGATCGACCACACCGGCAACACGGTGTCCGCCACCGTGCCGCTCACGCTCGACGAGTCCCTCCGGAGCGGACGCATCGTCGCCGGCGACCGCGTCGTCCTGGCGACCGCGGGTGCCGGCTACGCAGGTGGGGCCGCAGCGTACGTGGTGCCGGCGTGACCGGACGGGCCGGCGGCGGGGCACTGGACGGCCGTCGAGCGCTGGTCGTCGGTGCGAGCCGCGGCATCGGCGCGGCGATCGCCGAGCGGTTCGCCGCCGACGGTGCGCAGGTCACGCTGGCTGCACGAGACGGCGATCAGCTCCGAGGCGTCGCGTCGCGCCTCACCGGATCGGGTCACACGATCGTGCCGGCGGACCTCTCGGACGTGGCC
>JAFAFZ010000075.1 GCA_023423215.1 Actinomycetes bacterium | reverse complement strand
GCCGACGCCCCGCTGCCCCCGGCTCCGCCCGAACGCGCTCGTCGCGTGATCGGGGCGGGGGAGACGATGGACGTCGTCGTGGTCGGCGACTCGGTCGGCCACAACCTCGGCTACGGGCTCGAGCTGTGGAGCGACGCCGGCGCGCCCGCGCGCATCACCAACGCCGCGCAGCTCGGCTGCCCGGTCGCCCGCGGCGGCTCGTACCGCTTCAAGGGCGACGTCGAGTACTTCGGCGAGAACTGCGAGTGGAGCTCGCGCTTCCCGCAGATGGTGAGCGGCTACCGGCCCGACGTCGTGCTGCTCGGCACCGGCATCTGGGAGATCGTCGACCGGCGCCTCGCCGGTGACGACCGCTACCGCCACATCGGCGACCCGGCGGTCGACCGGTACATCCTGAGCGAGCTGCTCAGCGCCGTCGACGCGCTGGGGGCCGACGGCGCGACCGTCGTGCTCGTCGCACAGCCGCACGTGCGGCCGGGGCTCGAGCAGGGCTTCCAGGACCTGCCCGAGTCCGACCCGGCACGCATGGACCGGATGAACGAGCTCCAGCGAGAGGCTGCGGCGCTGCGGCCCGGCGTGGTGCAGGTCGTCGACCTGCGAGGGTGGCTGCAGGGCCAGCCGGGCGGCGAGGAGAACACCGACGCCCGACCCGACGGCATCCACTTCACGGACGAGTACGTCGAGACGGTGGCCGAGTGGCTCGGACCCGAGCTCCGGCGCATCGCCGAGGGCGGCACCACCCCCTGACCCAGCCACAGCCGGGCGGCCCACGCGAGATGAGCGTCGGTCAGCCCAGGCGGGACTGGGCGCGAGCGGCGTCGCGGGGGATGACCGGGGCCTCTCGGCCGGTGCCCTTGCCGTCGTTGGAGGACTCCTCGTGGTAGTCCTCGTCCACGTTGACGGACCAGATGTCGTGGTCGCCCTTGCCCAGGATGTTCTCGGCCGTCAGCATCGCCGTCAGCATCGAGTGGTCGGCGTTGTTGTACTTGTGCATGCCGTTGCGACCCACGGGGTGCACGTTCGGCGTGTGGGTGACGATCCAGTCGTTGAGGACCTTCACCTTCTCGGTGTAGACGTCGTCGTAGACCGGGTAGGCCTTCGGCGGGCGCACCACGTAGCCGGCCGAGACGACGGCGGGGTCGACCAGGCCGAGGACGGCGAGCTCACGCTTGCCCCGCTCGATGAGCGCCTCGTCGGTCGAGGTCCACAGGTCGTCGCCCTCGAACACGAAGTACTCGAGGCCCAGGCAGGTGTTGCCGTCCTTGACCAGGTAGGGCGACCACTGGCCGAAGTTCTGGATGCGTCCGACCTTCACGTCGGGGGAGTGGATGTAGATCCAGTTGTCCGGGAAGCCGGAGGCCTCGGGCACGACCAGCGCGACGGTCAGGAAGTCGCGGAAGCCCAGGTCGTCGGCAGCGGCGAGCACCTCGGCGGGCGGCTGCGGGTCCATCGCACGCAGCAGCTGCGGGAACGGCATCGACGAGATGACGTGGTCTGCGGGGTGCGACTCGAGCGTGCCGTCCGCGCTGCGCGACCACACGGTGTGCGCGGCGCCGTCGGCGTGCTCGATGCGCTCGACCCGGGTGTTCATCTGCAGCGTCGAGCCGGAGGCCTGCACCTTCTCGGCGCACTGCTCCCACATCTGGCCCGGGCCGTACTTCGGGTACTGGAACTCCTCGATCAGGCTGGTGACCTGCGCCGAGCCCTTGCGCCGACCAGCGAAGCGGGCGCGGATCGGCTCCCACACCGCCGCGAAGATCGACATGCCCTTGATGCGCTGCGCACCCCAGTCGGCGGACAGCTCGGAAGCCGGGACGCCCCAGACCTTCTCGTTGTAGGTCTTGAAGAAGTGGTCGAAGAGCCGTCGGCCGTAGTTGGCGACGATGTAGTCCTCGAGGGTGTTCTGCTGCTTCGGGGGCCGCACACGGACCCAGAGCGCCGAGGCGATGCACCGGACGGCCTCGACCGGTCCGAGGTTCCGCAGGGCGTTCAGCGGCTTGATCGGGTAGTCGTAGTACTTGCCGCGGTAGTAGATGCGGCTCATCCGCGGACGGATCAGGAAGTCCTCGTCCGGCAGGATCTCGTGCCAGAGCGCCTCGACCTCGGGCACCTTGGTGAAGAAGCGGTGCCCGCCGATGTCGAAGCGGTAGCCGTCACGCTCCTCGGAGCGGGAGATGCCGCCCACGATGTGGTCGGCCTCGATGATCGTGCTGTGCACGTCGGCCTTCTCGAGCTGGTAGGCGGCGGTCAGGCCGGCGGGACCGGCACCGATCACGACGACCGACAGGTCGCTCGGGGCGGGTGCGTCCGTGGGAGAAGAGGTGGTGTCCAAGTCGTCAGTCATGTGGTGGCGGGAGGCGGTGGGATGGGTGGGACCGCACTCGCCGACAGTAGTGCCTGACGGGTCCCAGCCCTGATTCATCCGCACCCCGGTCCACGACGCGACCGAGGGCGTGCTCAGGCCGGTTGCAGGTGCCGCACCTCGGCCTCGGCCGCCTCGTGGCGGCGCACGGAGAGGATGGAATCCGTCCGGAAGCTGGCGACGCGCACCGACCAGCAGTCGACCGCCTGGCGCCCACCCTCGTTGCGGAAGAACGTCGTCATCGACTGCTCCTGCTGGTAGGCGTCGGCGTCGTCGACCCGCTGCACGGAGCCGTCGGAGAGGACCACGTCGAAGGTGATGGAGGACATGGAGGCACGGTACGACGGCCGTCCTGTGGATCGATAGAGCCGCAACCGTGTGGATCTCGCGGGGATCGCGGGGGACGACCCGGGGGACGAGCGGTGGATGGGAGTGAGGTCATCCACACCCTGCGCGCGTCGTGGCGCCACCACGTCAGGCGGCGCCGGCGAAGTCGATCTCCGGGGTCTGCGCCTCGCAGGCCTCGATGTCGAGCGTGGCGTCCGGGTCCTGTGCGAACTCGGCCCGCAGTCGCCGCAGGCACCCGGGCGGATCGAACGCCAGGTCCTCGCTGAGCGTGTCGAAGCGCAGCACACGGGCGTGCTCGAGGCCCTCGGCCATCTCGCCGGCCCAGTCGTTCGTGCCGGCGACGGACAGCTGGCCCTGTGCGAGCAGCACGGGCACGTCGCCCAGCAGGGGAGCGCGCATCTCCTCGTAGAGCGACGGCACGCCCCAGGCGCGGCAGAGGCGGTCGAAGGTCGGCTCGTCCGCGCCGGCGAAGTCGGGGTTGGCCCTGGACGAGATCTCGGCGGTCGCGTGCGGCGCGGCGTCGTAGGCGCAGGTGTAGGACAGCCCCGCCCCGGCGAGCGCGCTCGCCGAGATGTAGCCCTTCACCTCTTCGTCGATGCCGGTCCCGGCCAGCAGCTCGTCGCCGACGTTGCGCAGGCCCTGGGGCACCATCCCGAGCCGACCGGAGGGGTGCAGCGCGGCTTCCAGGGCCGCTGCCCAGCGGCGTTCGTCCATCAGCACGGTGTGGGGACCGGTGCCGACCAGCGACGACGCCTGCACGAGCTGCGGTTCCCTCGCCAGCTCCTCGGCCACGTCGCGGTACTCCTGGACCAGGTCGGGGTGCTCCTCGTCGCAGGTCTCGTCCTTCCGGCACAGCCCGGCGAGCCGTTCGAACGCGTCGCCGAGCCAGCGGGCCGGATCCTGGAGCGGTGAGGAACCAGGCGCGACGGGGTTGTTCAGCAGCAGGCCCTGCACCGATCCGGGGTTGGTCCGGGCGAACTCGGTGGCAGCCGTGGTCGTGAAGCCGCCGGCAGCGACGGTCACCTCGTCGAGCTGCTCGACGAGCACCAGGTCGCGCAGGTCGTCGGCGCCCTCGGACATGTTGTACCCCTCGAGCTGGACGCCCTCGGCCCGGAGGCGGCCGGCGCACGCCGAGGCGGCCTCGACCCGGGCGGCCGTCGCTGCGGGATCGTCCGGCGCGAGGGCCAGCGTCGGCTCCCACGCAGCGCGCAGCTCCGGGCAGTCCAGGTTCGGCCCGACCTGCGGCGAGAAGCCGCGCAGGGACAGGCGGTAGACGTCCGAGTGCTCGGCCAGCTCGGTGGTGGCCAGGGGTTCGTTGACGTCCAGCAGCACCACCGGGGCAGCGGTGGCCCCCTGCTCGGCGGGTCGGCGGGTCACGGGGATCGACACGGTGCGACCGTCCGGCGTGGCACGGGACTCCGGAACGATCAGGTGCGCGCAGGTCGCGTCCGGGACCGCTGCCTCGGTCGCCGCGTCGCACGCGACGTTGCGCAGCTGCGGGTCGTAGTCCTTGGGCGTCGTGATCATGTCCAGCTCGCCGGACGAGCCCTCGCCCTCTCCGCCGTCGGCCCCGCTGCCGCCCGTTCCGTCGTCGGCGGCCACGGTCCCGCCCGGGTCGTCGCCCAGGGCGGCGACGAGCGCCACGCCACCCAGGGCGACCAGGACCAGCGCGGCGACACCGACCACCAGGACC
>JAFAFZ010000022.1 GCA_023423215.1 Actinomycetes bacterium | reverse complement strand
CGCCATGACCCAGTGGCCGATCGGGACGATCATCCCGGTCTCCGCGGCCAGCGGCACGAAGTCCCCGGCCGCGAGCCGCCCGCGCGGCGGGTGCTGCCAGCGCACGAGCGCCTCGGCACCGATGACGTCGCCGGTCGCCAGGTGCACCTCGGGCTGGTACCAGACCTCGAGCTCGCCGCGGTCGAGCGCGGTGCGAAGCATCTGGTCGCGCTCCAGGCGTTCGGTCACCTCGGCGCGCAGCTCGTCGTCGAACATGGCGATGCGGTTCCGGCCCATGTCCTTGGCCCGGTACATCGCGGCGTCCGCCCAGCGCAGCAGGTCGTTCGAGTCCTCGGCGACGTCGGTGACGACCACGCCGATCGACGCGGACATCAGGAACTCGCGGCCGTCGACGACGACCGGGACCTGCAGCGAGGACTGGAGCCGGTCGGCGACGGCCAGCGCGCCGGCCTCGTCGACGTCGGACATCAGCACGGTGAACTCGTCCCCGCCCAGACGGGCGAGCACGTCGCCGGGTCGCAGGGCGGTGCGCAGCCGGTCCGCCAGGCGCACCAGCAGCTGGTCGCCGGCGGCGTGGCCGAGCGAGTCGTTCACCACCTTGAAGCGGTCCAGGTCGAAGAAGAGCACGGCGACCGAGGAGTCGCCGCGCAGCTCGGCGGTGGAGCGCTCCAGCAGGTCCAGGAACAGCATCCGGTTCGGCAGGCCGGTGAGGCGGTCGTGGGTGGCCTGGTGCGCCAGCACCTCGGCCTGCGCGCGGCGGGTGGTGACGTCCCGGCCCACGAGCAGCAGCGACTCCATCTCGCCGGCGGCGTTCAGCTCGGGCACGAAGATCGTCTCGTACCAGACCTGGTGCGGCGCGGTGCCGAGCAGGTGCTCGGCCGCGGTCGGGATGTGGTGCTCGAGCGCCGCGTACAGCGCCGCCTGGTACTCCTCGAGGTGGTCGTCGTTCGGCTGCGGCCACCCCGTGGCCGTGACCGGACCACCCGTCTCGGCGATGCGGTCCCGGAGCTCCCGCGCAGCGGGGTTGAAGAACACCACGTTCATGTCGGCGTCGAGCCGGATGATGACGTCCGGCAGGTTGTCGAGGAGGTTGCCGAAGCGGCTCTCGCTGTGGTGCAGCGCCTCCTCGGCGCGGCGCGAGTCGTCGATGTCGACCAGGTGGACCGTCATGTAGGTGACGGTGCCGTCCTCACGCCGGGTCGCGGTCGTCGAGGCTCGGTGCCAGCGGTCGCCCCGGTGCGTGCGCAGGCGCAGCTCGGTCGTGGTGGCCGAGTCGTCCTCGTCGGGCGAGGTCGTCGGCGCGGTGAGCCGAGCCCAGAACCGCAGGTGCGCACGCCAGTCGTCGGGGTGCACGTAGCGGCGCACCTCTTCGCCGATCACGTCCTCGGGCGTGACGCCGAACAGCGACGCGGTGCTCTCGTTGGCCTGGAGGATGACGCCGCCGCGGTCGATCAGCATCAGCGCGACGGGCGCTTCCTCGAAGATGGTGTTCAGCTCGCGCAGCGACCGGGTGAGAGCGCGCTCGGTGGCAGCACGTGACATGACCTGGCCGACCAGCGTGGCCAGGGCCCGCAGCGCCGTGATGTCACGGGGCCGCCACGGCACCGCACCCGTGACGCAGTCGAACCCGATCACCCCGTCCATCTCGCCGTCCAGCGAGAAGGGCACCTCGAGGATGGCGGTGATGCCCTGGGCCTCGAGGTGGCGGCGGTCGACCTCCCAGTCGGGCGGCAGCGACGCGACGTCGTGGATGTCGTTGACCTCGAACCTCGTGAGCCGCTCGCGCTGGCGCGGCACCGCCGAGAACGGCACGCCCTGCTCGTCGTCGAACGACGGCTCGACGCCGTCCCGGCACCACTCGTGCGTCATCCACGAGCGCTGCTCGCCCGCGTCGCAGCGGATGATGTAGCTGCGGTCGGCGCCGACGAACTCGCCGATCTCCTCGAGCGCCTCGTCGAGGCAGCGGTCGACCTCGGTCGGCGTGATCGAGATGAAGCGGGTGAAGAGCCGGTCGAGCAGCGCCTCGAACGCGAGCGTGCGCGCCAGGGGAGGGGGCTCCTGGCTCGCCGGGTTCGGTTCGTCTCGTGCAGCCGCCGACCGCATCGTTGGGAGGGTACCGAGCGTCGCAACGTTCTCCACTCGTACGACCGACGGCCCGAGCGCTCAGAGGTCGGGCAGCCCCAGCGCCAGGGTCTGGGAGATGAGCCCGCCGTCGATCTCGAGCAGCTTCCCGGTCAGGTACGAACCCGCCGGCGAGCACAGGTAGAGCACGCCCGCGGCGATGTCCTCGGGCGTCCCGAGGCGCTTCAGCGGCGTGGCCTGCTCCATGTGCGTGCGCAGCGACTCGTCCGTCAGCACCGTCTCGAGCGCCGAGGTCTCGACCGAACCCACCGCGATCCCGTTGACGCGGATGCGCGGCGAGAGGTCGGCCGCCATCTCCTTGGTCAGGTGCGTCAGCGCCGCCTTCGCCGTGCCGTAGGCCGCGAAGCCGCGGTCGGGCATGCGGCCCGCCACCGACGAGATGTTGACGACGCTGCCGCCGCCGCGCTCGAGCATCGCCGGCACCGCCTGCTTGGTGAGCTCGAACGCGGTCGTCACGTTGAAGGTGAAGGCGCGCTCGAAGCTGCGCACGCTGGTGTCGAGCAGCGGCTTGGGTGCCGAGCCACCTGCGTTGTTGACGAGCAGGTCCAGCCCGCCGAGCTCGTCGACCGCGAGCTGGACGAGCTCGCCCAGCCGGTCGAGCTCCATCACGTCGAAGGTGACCGGGACGGCGCGGCGGCCGATCGAGCGGATCTGCTCGGCGACCGCCTCGACCTGCTCGGCCGTGCGCGCCGCGACGACGACGTCCGCTCCGCCCTCGGCGAGCGCGATGGCGCTCGCCCGGCCGATGCCGCGGCCGGCGCCGGTCACGAGGGCGACCTTGCCCTCCACCTTGAAGTTGTCGAGGATGCTCACTGGATCGCCCCCTGGATGCCGGTGCCACCGGTCGGGTCGGTGCGGTCCGCACCGTCGCCCAGCAGCGCGAGTGAGTAGGTCACGGTGGCGTGCGCCACCGGATCGGTCAGGTCCTTCGGTGCGCCGCCGTCGGAGTACAGCGACACCTCGGTCACCGCCAGGCTGCGGCCGAGCTTCAGCAGCCGCGCGTCGCACACGAGGTCGACCAGGCGGGGTCGGCGCAGGAAGTTGATGTTCAGGTTGCTCGTCACCGCGAGCGCCGCCGGACCGATGCGCGAGAGCAGCACCATGTACGCGACGCCGTCCGCCAGCGACATGAGAGTCGGCCCCGAGACGGTGCCGCCGGGACGGGAGTTCGCCGTGCTGGTCGGCTGCCGCACCCGGATGCCGTCGGCGTCGAGCCGCTCGATCTTCCAGTTGAGCGGCTGCCCGAAGGCCGCCGTCATGAAGTCGTCCAGCGCGGCGGCGTCCATGAGGATGCCGTCGCCCGCCCCCGTCGTGCTCGTCATGGGCGGGAGTCTGGCACCTCTCCGGTGTGGTCGGGTGCAGAGGGGTCGAGGTGCCGCACGACGCGCGCCGGGCTGCCGACCGCGATCGTGTGCGGGGGCAGGTCGGTGCTGACGACCGAGTTGGCGCCGACCGCGACGTGCTCGCCGATGGTCACCCCGGGCAGGACGACGACGCCGGTGCCGAGCCACGAACCGGCGCCGATGCGCACCGGGCGCGCCGGCTCCATGCGCAGCCCGATCGGCACCTCGAGGTCCGAGGGGTCGTGTCCCGCGTCGGTGACGTAGACGTTCGGACCGAACCACACGTCGTCGCCGATCTCGACGTCGAGGTGCGCGACGACCGACAGCCCACGGGCGGCCCAGACCCGGGAGCCGATGCGCAGCACCGGACCGTCGAGCATCGCCGCCTCGGACTCCGGCGAGGCCGCCAGGATCGAGCCCGCGGAGATGAGCGTCTCGGAGCCGATCGAGATGAACTCGGGTCCGACGAGCACGGCGTGGGGCTGCTCGAGCATCGTCGAGGCGCCGAACGACGCGAACCCGAGGCGCTCGGCGTCGTCCTGACCGACGTAGGCCCACCGCAGCGTCTCGCGTGCCGCGCGCAGCGCAAGGGTCGCCCCGCGGTGCAGCAGCGGGTGCACGACGTGGGCCCGGAGCCGGTCGATCAGCGGTGACACGAGCACGGCGGCGTCACAACCAGCCGGAGCGCTTGAAGATGCGGTGCAGCACGACGCAGCTCAGCGCGATCAGCCCGAGCACGAGGTAGTAGCCGTACTTGAAGCGCAGCTCCGGCATCTCCTCGAAGTTCATGCCGTAGATCGCGGCGATCATCGTCGGCACCGCGAGGATCGCGACCCACGCCGAGATCTTGCGCATGTCCTCGTTCTGGCGGACGCCGACCTGGGTGAGGTTCGCCTCGAGCGCCGAGTTCAGCAGCTCCCGCTCGGTGGTGATCTGGTCGACGACGTGGCGCACGTCGTCGTTGGTGTCCGCGAAGTAGCGGCGCAGCTCGTCGTTCAGGACGGGGTGGTCGAGCGACTTCAACTTGCCGAGCACGTCCGCGAGCGGCACGGCCGCCTTGCCGAACTCGAGCACCTCGCGCTTCAGCTCGTAGATGCGCTGCGTCGGGCTCTCGCGGGCGTCGGAGAACACCGCCGCCTCGACCTCGCCGATGTCGTCGTCGATGCCGGCGAGCACCGGCGCGTAGGCCTCGACGACCTCGTCGATGATGGCGTGCACGACCGCGCCGGGGCCCTGCTTCAGCCACTCGGGCTGGCGCTCCATGCGGGCACGCAGGTCGGTCAGGGCGAGGGCGTCGCCGTGGCGCACGACCACGATGTGGCGGGGTGACACCAGGATCGTGATCTGCCCGAACTCGACCGTCTCGGTGTCCTCGAGGTACCGGGCGGGACGCAGCACGATCGTGAGCGTGTCGCCGAACACGTCGACCTTGGGTCGCTCGTGCTGCTGCTCGGCGTCCTCGATGGCGAGGGGGTGGATGCCGAAGGCCTCGGCCGCACGCTCCAGCTCGGTGTCGAAGGGGTCGCGCAGCCCGACCCACACGAAGTCGTTCGAGCGCGAGCAGGCATCCGCGAGCTCGGCGAAGTTCTGGAACCCGTCGCCGTTCGGATCGTCCTCGAGTCGCTGGCCGTCGCGGTACGCGCCGCTGCCGATGATCACCCGTGGAGTCTCGCACCGCCGGACGCGAAAGCGGTCACCCGCCGGTGGTCGTGGTCGGGGTGCTCTCGGGCGAGGGCGAGGTCGCTGACGGGTCGATCGTCCGGAGCTCGACCCCGCGGGCCGCCAGCTCCCGCCCCAGGACGGGCTCCGTCGTGGACCGCAGGCTGCGCGCGACCTCGACGAGCGCAGCCAGGTCCGTGCCGCTGGTCCCCTCGTCCTCGGCGACCGTGATCCGTACGCCGTCGGGGCTGAACACGTAGAGCGATCGCTGTCCGGCGCGGAGCGCAGCGAACGAGCCGGGTCCGAGGTCGGGCAGCTGCTCGAACGAGATCTGCGAGGGGTCCTCCAGGCCACCCGGCAGGGTGAGCTTCTGCTCGATCGCTGCGACGGCGGGTGGCAGACCGGTTCCGATCGTGTGCACGACCAGCTCGGAGCCGCCGGCGGCCTCGACCAGGAGCGACAGCTGGGACTGGTCGCCCGACCAGCCCCGGCCGGTGGGCCAGGTCGGCTCGAGTCCGGTCGGCGGGACCCACGCGTCGAGCGCTCGGTCCAACGCAGCGACGTCGGTCAGGTTCGCGTCCTGCGCCGCCAGCTCCTGCACGATGCGGTCGAGCTGGTCGAGCACCTCGGCGTCCTCGACCCCGGAGTACGCCACGCTGAGGTAGCCGGTGCGGTTCGGGCCGGTGAGCTGCGCCCAGCGGGAGCCATCTGCCAGAGGTGGTGAGTCCACGATCGTCACGGTCGAGCCGTCGGGAAGGGTCGATCCACCTCCGCTCCCTCCCTCGGCCGCGTTGGTCGGCGGACCGGACATGCCGGTCGGGGTGATGGCCATCCAGCGGGTCGGTGCCGCCGGATCGTCGACCGCGATCCAGAACGTCACCCTGCTCTCGGCGTACGCGATCGCGTCGACGACCGTCGGCGACCGGGGACCGTCCTCCGGCAGCACCCAGATGTCGTGGACGTCCTGCAGTGACAGGGTCGTGTCCTCCGGCACCTCGCTCGCCGGACCCGAGTCGACGCGATCGCCCCCACCG
>JAFAFZ010000020.1 GCA_023423215.1 Actinomycetes bacterium | reverse complement strand
GGGGGGGCCCCCCCCCCCCCCCCCCGCCACGAGCGGACGCTTCAGCCGACGACAGAAGCAGCAGTTCCGCCGCTGGGGCGTGTACGGGCTGACGGCTGCGATCGTCCTCTTCGTCCTGTTCAGCGCGGACTGGCCGAAGCTCCGTGAGACGTTCCTCGATCCCGACATCGCCCGGGAGCTCTTCCCGGACATCGTCACGACCGCCGCGAAGAACACCGTCATCCTGGCGGTGCTCGCGTTCACCGGCGGCATCCTGCTGGGGCTGCTGCTGGCGCTGATGCGCCTGTCGTCGGTGCGCTTCTACCGCTGGCTCGCGCTGGTCTACATCGAGTTCTTCCGCGGCATCCCCGCGCTGCTCACCCTGATCCTCATCGGCTTCGTCCTGCCGATCGCCCTGCAGATCCGCGTGAAGGAGCTGCTGCCGTTCCTGGGCGACTACGGCCCGCCGGCGGTCGGCCTCGCCGTGGTCGCCGGCGCGTACCTGGCCGAGACCATCCGCGGCGGCATCGAGGCGGTGCCGAAGGGCCAGATGGAAGCCGCCCGCTCGCTCGGCATGAGCCACGCCGCGGCCATGCGCAGCATCGTCATCCCCCAGGCGTTCCGCGTGATGATCCCGCCGCTCACCAACGAGTTCGTGCTGCTCATCAAGGACACCTCGCTGGTCTTCGTGCTCGGCGTCTCGGCCGGCTACCAGGACCTGGCGTTCTTCTCCCGCGCCGCGGTGCAGCGCACGTTCAACGGCACGCCCTTCGTCGTCGCCGCGCTCCTCTACCTGGTCATCACACTGCCGCTCACCGCGCTCTCCCGCCGGCTCGAGAACCGCGGCGCCTCGTCGGCCCGCAAGCGGATGCGCCCGACGGTCGTCCCGCCGGGGATGACGCCGATGAAGGCCTCGAACGACTCGACCTGGGACGGCTGAGCGATGTCGAACGATCCGACCGCGACCCCGCCGGCCCCCGCCGCCACCGGCACCTCGACGCCGCCGGCGATCGAGCTGCGCGGCCTGGCGAAGTCCTTCGGCGACAACGAGGTGCTGCGCTCGATCGACTTCAGCGTGGCGCCGGGCGAAGTCGTCTGCATCATCGGCCCCTCGGGCTCGGGCAAGTCGACGGTCCTGCGCTGCGTGAACCTGCTCGAGGAGCCGAGCGGCGGCCAGGTGCTCATCGACGGGCTCGACATCACCGACCCCGAGTGCGACATCGACGCGATCCGCACCCGCATCGGCATGGTCTTCCAGCAGTTCAACCTGTTCCCCCACCTGGACGTCGCGGGCAACCTGACCATCGCCCAGCGCCGGGTGCTGAAGCGCTCGAAGGGCGAGTCGCTCTCGACCGCGCAGGCCGTGCTGTCACGCGTGGGCCTGTCCGAGAAGCTGCACGCCTACCCCGGTGAGCTCTCCGGCGGTCAGCAGCAGCGGGTCGCCATCGCCCGCGCGCTCGCCTCGCACCCCGAGATGATGCTCTTCGACGAGCCGACCTCGGCGCTCGACCCGGAACTCGTCGGCGAGGTGCTCGACGTGATGAAGGGCCTGAGCGAGGACGGCATGACCATGCTGGTCGTCACCCACGAGATGGGCTTCGCCCGACGTGTCGCCGACCGGGTCGTCTTCATGGATGGCGGCGTGATCGTCGAGGAGGGGCCGCCCGACCAGGTCATCGGCGACCCCCAGCACGAACGCACCCGCCGGTTCCTGGAGCAGGTGTTCGACCGCTGAACGCTGGGTAGAAAGGCGGGGATGTCCGCCCGACCCCACGGTGAACACCAGGTGCACGATCCGGTCGTGCCACGTCCGGCGGACCCATCGGTGCGATCATCGACGCCCGTGGAAGGCCCGGACACCATCGACCAGGGCACCGCCGCGCACGTCGAGCTGCACCGTCCGCCCTCGGGCTTCGGGCCCGCAGCCGTCCTCCCCGTCCTGGGCGTGGTGCTCACGACCGTCTGGATCCTGTGGGCAGCGCACTCCGGTGGCGTGTGGAACCTGGTCGTCCTGATCAGCGCCGTGGCGTGCCACCTGCTCGCCCTGCTGCACGCAGGGCCTCGAGCCGCCGCGGGTCGACCGACGCAGGTCATGCCGCTGCGCGCCGCGGTGTGGCTCTCGGGCATCGCGCTGCTCGTCGCCGCGCTGGCCCCGCTGCACCACTCGCGTGACCTGTACCTGTACGACATCTACGGCCGGGCGGTGGTCGAGCACTCGGCGAACCCGTACGTGACGACCCCAGCCCAGCTCGACGGCGACCCGGTCCTGCCGATGGTGTCCGAGACCTGGCACCACCAGCAGTCGATGTACGGACCGGCGTTCGTCGCCGGGGCCGCCGTCGTGTCGACCTTGGCGGGCACGAACGAGCTCGTGATCCGCCTCGCCTGGCAGCTCACGATGGCGGCGGCGGCGTTCGTCGCCGTGGCGCTCGTCGCACGGCGCACACGCGACCCCGTGGCGGTGCTGGCGCTCGGCGCCTCGCCGGTCCTGCTCCTGTGCGTCAACGACGCGCACAACGACGTGCTGCTGGGCCTCGCGCTCCTGGCCGTCGTCCTGCTGGTCGAACGACGCCACCACCGGTGGGCCGGCGTCGCGGCGGCGTGCGCCATCGGCATGAAGCTCACCGTCGCGCTGCCCGTGCTGGCGGTGGTCTGGTGGCTGTGGCGCCGCCGGGGTCCGCGGGCGGTGCTCGACCTGGTGGCCCCCGCCGTCGCGCTGGTCACGGCCGGGTACCTGGTGGTGGGCATGCGTGCCGCGATGGTGCCCCTGAAGGACAGCGCGGGCGACGACAGCCGATTCGCCCTCTGGCAGCCGTGGCGCAACCGGGACTTCGAGGAGCTGATCGCGCAGGGCGTGCACCGGCGTGAGGTGCTCGAAGTCGTGCGGGACCAGATGTCGACCTACGCGCTCGTCGCGCTCGTGCTCTGCGGCCTGGTGGTGCTGTGGCGCTACCGCAACGCGCGTGGTGCCGGCGAGGGAGCGACCATCGCGACGGTCGTGCTGCTCATCACCTCGACCTACGTCATGCCCTGGTACCCGGCGATGATCCTGCCGGTCGCCGTGCTGACGTGGCGCAGCCGTGCGGCGGTGCTGGTGTACGTGCAGTCGGCCTTCCTGCTCGTCGCGTACGCGCAGGCGCCGGGAACCGACCCCACGACGGGCGTCGGCCAGCTGCTCGAGCAGCGGGCGGCGTTCCTGAACCTCGTGCTGCTGACGCTCGCGCTGGTGTGGGCCGTCCCTGCGATCCGCGTCGCTCCCCGGCGCGGCGACGGCGTCGCCCGTGCACTCCTCGGTTCACGAGCGGGGTCGCGCGGGTAAGGATGCTCCCGGTAGCAGTCGACGTCGACTACGAGGGGGTGCGATGCAGCCGCACGGGGTGGAACCGAAGGGGGCGACGGCCGACGCGGATCGCTCGGACCGCCCGCTGTCGCAGCTCGATGACGTGCTCGACCGCCCCGAGCTGCGCAGCCGCTACTACGGGCTGCTCCAGGAGCTCCGGGTCATCCTGCCGGGCGTGCAGGTGCTGCTCGCCTTCCTGCTGACCGCGCCGTTCGCCGAGCGTTTCGCCGAGCTGGACGACGCCGAGCGAGTCACCTACGGCATCGCCTTGGTCGCCTCGTTCCTCTCGGTGATCTGCCTGCTGACGCCGGCGGTGTTCCACCGGGTGAGCGAGCGGACGGCGCGCTCCGCCCGCCTGCGGTGGGGCATCCGCATGACCGTCGTCGGGCTCGGCCTGCTCGCCGTCGCGCTGAGCAGCGCGCTGTGGAGCGTGTCCAGCTTCGTCTTCACCAACCCCGTCGCGCAGACCCTGCTCGCGGTCGCGATCGTGGCGATCCTCGGCTTGTGGGTCGCCCTTCCGCTCGCCGTGCGACACATGGAGACCAACGGCTCGGCCGACGGCAGGGACGACGGACCGGAGCGCTCGTGGGACGACTGATCTACACGGCGATCGCGTCGTTGGACGGCTACATCGAGGACGCCGAGGGAGGCTTCGAGTGGGCGGCACCCGACGACGAGGTGCACCGCTTCCTCAACGACCTCGAGCGACCGATCCGCACCCACCTCTACGGCCGCCGGATGTACGAGACGATGGCCGTCTGGCAGGACATCGTCGCCGGTCCCGACGTGCATCCCGCCGAGGTCGAGTACGGCGAGCTGTGGCGTGGCCTCGACAAGGTCGTGTACTCGACCTCGCTCGACGAGGTCTGGACCGCCCGCACCCGACTCGAGCGCGCCTTCGAGCCCGCCGAGGTACGGCAGCTGGTCGACGCCGCCGAGGGCGACGTGAGCATCAGCGGCCCCGGCGTCGCACAGCACGCCTTCGCCGCCGGGCTCGTCGACGAGGTCCACCTGTTCCTCGTCCCCGTGATCGTGGGCGGCGGGAAGCCGGCGCTGCCCGACGGGGTCCGGGTCGAGCTGGAGCTGCTCGCCGAGCGCCGGTTCGGCAACGGCGTCGTGCACCTGCACCACGCCGTGCGCTGAGGCGGGCCGCTCAGCCCGGGGCTCCGGCGATCGCCTGCTCGATCGCGTCGGCGCCGGCGCGCAGCGCGGCCGCCTGGTCCGGTCGGTCGAGCGCGTCGTACTCCTGGGCCGAGCGACGGTGGTCGTCCGCCTCGGCCTGCACGATGGAGCGGATCTCGGTCTCACTCAGCTGGCGGCGTGCGACCTCGCCGGCTCCGACACCCGTGACCGCTCCGGCGATGACCTCGCTGTCCTGGCTCGGGGCCTGCGAGGCGTCGACCGCCTCGGCGTTCGCCACGGCCGACAGCGCCGAGCGCAGCGCAGCGACCTCGGGCGTGCGGCGCTCCCGCATCGCCGCCGTGCGCGCCGCACGCAGGCGCTCGATCAGCTCGTCGGTCCCGGACACGGCGCAGGACCGTAGGCGGTCGTGCTCGATCACCGCATCGGGATTCTCGGGGCCGATACGTCGATCCGTCGTGGGCGCGGAGGGACTCGAACCCCCGACTCCCTGCATGTAAAGCAGGTGCTCTAACCAGCTGAGCTACGCGCCCGGAAGCG
>JAFAFZ010000012.1 GCA_023423215.1 Actinomycetes bacterium | reverse complement strand
GCTCGAGCGACTCGCTGGCCAGGGCCGCGCCGACCGTGCCGACCAGGCGGAGCCCGAGCGGGCGCTCGCCCAGCTGCACCAGGTCGGTGCGACAGGCGTCGTCGATGGCGGCGTCCGCGGCCGGTGCCTCGACCACCGGCAGGCCCACCTCGGCGATGCCGACCGGCAGCACGGTGCGCTGACCGCCGAACCAGTCCTTGGACGCAGCTTCCTCGACCGCGTCGATGGTGATGCGGAAGGTCGTGCCGGTCAGCGGGCCGGTGTCGGCACGCAGCACCTGGGTGGTCCCTCGCGGCGCACCCTCGCCCAGGTCGATGCGGGGCAGCTCGACCTGCTGGCCCGGACCGCCGTCGACCGACACGGTGACGAGCGTCGGGACCGAGTGCTTGCCGTCGGCCAGCACGGTCAGGTCGAGGCCGTCCACGGAGACGGGCTCTGGGTAGGTCAGCTCGATCGACTGGAGCGGCCCGTTGACCGGCGTCTGGTAGGCGGTGGCCTCGTCGCCGTCGACCGCCGCGGACGCCCGGGAGTCCAGGTCGCCGGGCAGCCGCTGGGTCGACGTGGCCGTGACCCCGCCCTGGGCCGCCGAGGGCAGGCCGATCAGCTCGTCCACGCGCTCGTCCGGCAGGCTCGCCGAGAGCCGGGCGCGTCCGAACGGCGTGAAGGTCCGCTCGACCGGGCCGATCACCCAGCGCCGCATGGTCGGCTCCTCGTCCGCGGCGATCACGTCGCCCGGGTTCGAGGCCCGCCGGGTGAACACGTACGACAGCGCACGGTCGATCGACGCGGGGCCGGCGACGTCGAGCAGGTCGGTCGGCGGACGCACGACCTCGGTGATGGGGCCGACGCCCTCGATGCGGACCTCGGCGAAGCCGACGCCCGAGATGCCCTTGTACGAGGCGAGCTCGCCGACGTCGGTCGCCAGGATCGTGATCTCGAGCCGATCGAAGGTGCGCTCGCCGATGTCGATGCGCTGGCCGGGAGCGACCCGTGACGAGTCGTCCAGCTGCACGACCTCGGGTTCGCCGCCGTCGAAGCTGAGCCCGACCTCGGTGATCGAGCGGTTCGCACCGCCCTGCGCCTGCAGGAGCACCAGGTGGTCGGTGGTGACCGGCTCGTCCAGGTCGATCCGCAGGAGCTCGTCCACCGGGTCGGCGAACGCAGCGACCTTCCAGGCGGTCGAGTCGTCGCCGTCCATCGCGTTCATCGCCCGGTCGCCGCCGGTGTAGGTCACGCCGTTGCCATAGCGCGACGCGGACAGGAAGGCGCCGCCGGACTGCTCGCTCACCGTGCGCTGCGCGTCGGTCTCGTCCGGGAAGACGTCCAGGCGGTTGTCGGTCTGGTCCTCGACCAGCTCGGTCTCGCCCGGACGTTCGGTGTACCCGTCGTTCTCGCGCACCGCACCCCAGCGGCGCGCCTGGCGGCGGTTGGTGTCGCTCACCACCAGCCGGGCGTCCGGCTCGTCGATCTGGTCCTGCAGGCCCTCGGGGTCGTCCGCGTAGGTCGCCGAGTAGAACACCGGTCGATCGGCGGCCAGGTCGCCGATCGACGCGAGGGCGACCAGTCCGGCGGCGTCGCCGGCGAGCAGGGGGGGGGAGCCGGCCTGGACCGAGCGCAGCACCGGGCGGGGGTCCTTGACGCGGAACAGCGTCACCGGCGCCGGGTCCTCGGCGGTGACGGGCGTGCCGAACTCCATCTCGTCGTCGAGGGGCAGCTCGTCGACCGGCTCGTTCGGGACGGCGTCACCGAAGGACTCGCCCTGCTCCAGCCCCTCGGCGGCGCGCAGCTGCGCGTAGGTCTGGCGGGGTCGCGGCGTGCGGTAGCGCTCGTACTGCAGGTCCGCGCGCAGCAGGATGTCGCCGACGCCCAGCATCCGGACGAGCGGGCCGATCGCCGAGGTCTCGACGCGACCCGACTGGAACGGCAGGTCGACGTCGTTGAGCAGGTTGGCCGAGGGCGGCGAGCCGTAGGGGATCAGCTCCCGTGCGACGTACTCACGGTCGGTCAGGCCCGGCGTGATCGGGTCGACGGTGTTGCCCCACCGGTACGAGGCGAAGTCGATGCCGGGCATCTCGAGCACCCGGGTGTCGCGATCGCCGTCGCCCAGGGCGTCGGCGGCCTCGATCCAGTACTCGGGCACGTCCTCGTCGCGCACCAGGTTCCGGTCGACCATCTGCCCCCGGAACAGGGGGAGCTGGTTCAGGCAGATGAGCACGAGCAGCACGCCCGCCACCGGCAGGTGCCACGACGGTCGCCACCGGGACACCGCGCCGACCGCGGCGCCCAGGAAGACGGCCAGGCCGAGCGCGATGAGCGGGACCGCCCGGGGCGTCGAGCGGAACGACAGGCCCAGGGCGCCGCCGGTGAACGCCTTGAACAGCGAGCCGTACGGCGACGGCGAGTCCCAGGGGTGCGCGCCGACACCCAGGACCAGGCCGACCAGGACGATGGCGGCGAAGAACACCCGGTGCCGGAAGCGGGTCAGCAGCGCCGCGACGAAGGCGAGCAGCGGCAGGGCGTAGGACAGCAGCAGGAGCGGCGGTGACTCGACGAAGGCACGGCTCGCCTCGGTCCAGGCGCCGAGCCCGTCGGTGCCGTAGAAGAACCAGTAGCCCAGGCCGCGCAGCAGCTCGGGGGCCAGCGCGGCGTTGGCGACCGTCTCGTAGGTCTCGGTGTAGCGGAGGATCGGGATGCCGTGGGAGCCCTGGATGAGCAGGCCGACCACCCACCAGATCGAGGTGATCGCCGTCAGCACCGTGATGCGCAGCGCGGTGCGCACCGCACGGCCGAAGGTGACCTCCCGCTCGACGAAGGTCGCATGGAGGAACCACAGCATCGGGGCGACCATGACCAGCAGCAGCGAGGTCGCGTTCACGCCGCCCACGGTCAGCGTCACCAGTGCGAACAGCGCGGGGTTGCGCCAGTCGGCGCGGCGCAGGGACCGCGCCGCCAGGCCGATCAGCCACGGCAGGCCGGCGAAGGGGAGCAGGATGACCGAGATGCGGGCCCCGTAGTCGACCAGGTACGGGCTGAGCGCGTAGGCGAACGAGGCGACGGTGGCGCCCGTCGTGCTCCAGCGCAGCTCCTTGAGCATGAAGCGCACGCCGAGCCCGGCGAGCAGGATGATCGATCCCAGCCAGAGCCGCTGGGCCACCCAGTCCGGCAGCCCGATGGCGTCCAGGACGAAGTAGAACGGCCCCATCGGCCAGAGGTAGCCGATGTTCTGGTGCGTGACGGTGCCGAACCCGATGTTCGGGTCCCACATGTACGGGGCACGGCTCAGCAGGCGGCCGGGATCCAGGTAGAGGTAGGTCTTGGTGTCCGCTCCGACCTCGCCCGAGCGGGTCAGCAGCAGCGGCACGTAGCTCACGACTGCCAGCAGCAGCGCCCCGAGGGGGATCGTCGGTCGTGCCGGCCGACGACGCGTGCGGTTCGGGGCGGTGTCGGTCATGGGCGACCACCGACCCTACTGCCCGGCGGTCACCGTGTTGCAGACCGCTCCGGGCGGTGACGGCGCTCCTCCGGACGGTCGGGCACGACCACTACGCTCACCCCTCGTGCAGACCGGCCGGACCCGCGCCTCGGACGCGCCCGCCAAGGCCGTGACCCCCACGATCCGCTGGCGCGCGGTCGCCGCAGTGGCGGCCTTCGGCGCCGGGATCCGGCTGCTGTGGGTGCTCGTCGCCTCGCGCGAGCCGCAGGGCCTGGCCGATCCGGTGATCTACCTGCACGCGGCGGACTCCATCGCGCACGGCGGCGGCTACGCCTCGCTGCTCGGCGAGCCGACCGCGTACTACCCGCCCGGCTACCCCTTCTTCCTGGGCGGGGTTCAGCGGGTGCTCGACCTGGTGGGCCAGGGCGAGCACCTGGTGCTCGTCGTCGGCCTGCTCCAGGCCCTGCT
>JAFAFZ010000475.1 GCA_023423215.1 Actinomycetes bacterium | reverse complement strand
GTACCGTCCGTTGCATCGACACCCGTACCTACGTCCTCGACACGTCGGTGCTGCTGGCGGACCCCGCAGCACTGGGCAAGTTCGAGGAGCACGACGTGGTCATCCCACTCGTGGTCCTCATGGAGCTGGAGGGCAAGCGCCTCCACCCCGAGCTGGGTTGGTCCGCCCGAGAGGCGCTCCGGTACCTCGAACGGCTCAGAACGACGCACGGGACCCTGACGGATCCGATCCCGGTCAACGATGCCGGCGGCACGGTGCGGGTCGAGCTGAACCACGTCGACACCTCGAGCCTGCCCACCGCGTTCTCGGCGGCCGAGAACGACCACCGCATCCTGGCGGTCGGCCGCAACCTGGCGGACAAGGGTCTGGACGTCACGCTCGTCAGCAAGGACCTGCCGCTGCGCCTGAAGGCGTCGGTCGCCGGGATCGGCGCCGAGGAGTACCGCAACGAGCTGGCGGACAGCGACGGCTGGAGCGGGCTGGTCGAGCTGGACGTGGACGCCGAGGTGATCGACTCGCTCTACCACCACCGCTCGATGTCCGTGCCGGGCCTCGAGTCCGTCCCGGTCAACGCCGGCCTGGTCCTGCGGGCCCCCGGAGCCTCGGCGCTGGCTCGACGCCGCGAGGACGGCCTGGCGCACCTGGTCGACGGCGATCGCCACCTGTTCGACGTGCGAGGTCGCTCCGCCGAGCAGCGCGTCGCGCTGGACCTGTTGAGCGACGACTCCGTCGGCATCGTCTCGCTGGGCGGGCCCGCGGGGACCGGCAAGTCGGTCCTGGCGCTCGCCGCCGGGCTCGAGGCCGTGCTCGAGAAGGGCATGCAGCGCAAGGTCATCGTCTTCCGCCCGCTGTACGCGGTCGGCGGCCAGGAGCTCGGCTACCTGCCCGGAGACGCGGACGAGAAGATGGGCCCGTGGGCCGCCGCCGTGAACGACGCGCTCGAGTCGATCGCCGGCCAGGAGGTCATCGACGAGGTGATCGAACGCCGGCTGCTCGAGGTCCTGCCGCTCACCCACATCCGCGGCCGCACCTTGACCGACACCTTCGTCATCGTCGACGAGGCGCAGAACCTCGAGAAGATGGTCCTGCTGACAGCGTTGACCCGCCTCGGCGCCGGCAGCCGCGTGGTGCTCACCCACGACGTCGCCCAGCGCGACAACCTGCACGTCGGCCGCCACGACGGCATCGCCTCGGTCGTGTCGACGCTGAAGGGCAACTCGCTCTTCGGTCACGTGTCGCTGACGCGGTCCGAGCGCAGCCCCGTCGCCGCGCTCGTCACCGATCTGCTCGGCTCGATGTAGTCCTGCACGTGCCGATGTGGTCCTGCTCGGTCCGATGTCGAGCCGGCGTCGCGCGCGATCGCGGCGTGTGGTGGTCGTCGCCTCCGGGTACCCCACCACCATGGCGACGCATGCCCGCGACCGGCTCCTCGACGACACCGACGGCCGCTTCGACACACGTGGCCCCCGGGAGCTGGGCGGGCCGCCCGCACCGCCGCGCCCGTGGTGGCCGATCCTGCTGTACCTGGCCGCGGTGGCCGCAGTCGCGTTCCTGGGTTCGCTGGCGACGCAGTCGGCGGTCGACACCTGGTACGGCGAGCTGGACAAGCCGTGGTTCACCCCGCCCCGCTGGGTCTTCGGCCCGGTCTGGACGGTGCTCTACGTGATGATCGCCGTCTCGGCGTTCCTGACGCATCGAGCACGTCGGGAGGCGGGTGGCGCGCTCGCCGTCTGGTGGGTGCAGCTCGGGTTGAACCTGGCGTGGTCGCTGGTGTTCTTCGGCCTGCGTGCTCCGGTCGCCGGGCTCGTGGTGATCCTGGCGCTGCTGGCCAGCATCGTCGTGCTGATCCGCAGCGTCTGGCCGGTGAGCCGACCGGCCGCCTGGCTGCTCGTGCCCTACGCCCTCTGGGTCACCTACGCCACGGCGCTGAACATCGGGATCGTCGCCGCAGGCTGACGGGACGGCTGCCGCAGGCTGACCGGTCGGCTGCCGCAGGCTGACCGGTCGGCTGTCGCAGGCTGACCGGACGGCGGCCGCAGGCTGACCGGTCGGCTGCCGGTGCGGCCGCGCGCGCCGCCGCTACCGTCTCGCCGCGTGAAGTCGCTGGCGCTGATCCTGAGCTCGCTGGGCCAGCCGTTCCGGCGGCGCAACGGGCGGGTCGTGGTGTGGCTCGTCCTGGCGCTCGTGGTGCTGGTGGCGATCTACAGCACGATCTTCCACTTCATCATGGAGTACGAGGGTCGCCAGCACAGCTGGGCGACGGGCGTCTACTGGACCCTCACCGTGATGTCGACGCTCGGCTTCGGCGACATCACCTTCGAGTCCGACATCGGCCGCATCTTCTCGGTGATCGTGCTCGTCAGCGGGGCGCTGTTCATCCTCGTGCTGCTGCCGTTCGCCTTCATCCAGTTCCTGTTCCTGCCGTGGATGGCCCAGCGTGAGGCGCAGCGGGCGCCCCGCAAGCTGCCCGACGGCACGCGGGACCACATCGTGCTGACGCAGCTCGGCGCGGTGACCGACGCGCTCATCCGTCGGGCGAGGGACGCCCACGTGCCCTACGTGCTGCTCGTGGCGGATCCGGCCGAGGCCCTGGCGCTCTACGACCAGGGCTACAAGGTGATGGTCGGCGACCTGGACGATCCGGCGACCTACCTGGCGGCGCGGACCGAGTCGGCCGCGCTGGTCGCCACCAGCCAGTCGGACATGAGCAACACGAACATCGCCTTCACGGTGCGCGAGATCAACG
>JAFAFZ010000472.1 GCA_023423215.1 Actinomycetes bacterium | reverse complement strand
CGGCGCACCCGCCCGGCGCACAGCGCCACGAGCGCTGCGGCACCGACCGGGGCGAGTCCGAACGTCGAGGCCGTGGCGTACCAGAGCTGGCCCACCGCCTCGACCACCAGGGCCCGCCAGAGCCGGGGCTCGGCGATGTTGCCGACGACGAGCTCACGCGCGGCCAGCTCGGAGTCGACCCAGGCCAGGTCGATGACGCGCTGGTTGTAGGCGCGGGCGAGCACGGTCACCACGCCGACGACCGCCACGTTCGCCGCGACGAGCCAGAGCGCCCGAGCACGGTCACCTCGGTCGCCACGACGCAGCGCGTCCCAGGAGCTGACCACCACCCCGACGAGGAACACGAGCGGGACGAGGGCCATGCGACCGTGGACCAGCACGGCGGTGCCCGACAGCGCGGCCACGAGCAGGGACCACCACGACGGCGAGCGGAGCGTCCAGCAGACGCCGGCGGCCCACGCGGCGAGCCACAGGTAGGCGAGCGGTTCGACCCAGGTGAGCCCCGCGGAGTACGAGACCACCGGAAGGGCGGCGCCGACGCAGAGCGCCAGGGCGGGGGCCAGCGGCGTGGGCGCCTCGCCGTCGCTGGTGTCGCGTGCCCAGCGGGCAGCCGCCGTGCTGACGAGCCAGGCGCTGAGCAGCGAGCTCAGCGACAGGAGCGCGACCGCAGCGCGGAAGCGCGTCTCGGGGTCCTCGACCAGGGCGACGAGCGGCGCCAGCAGCACGCCCAGCCCGACGCTGTAGGGCGGCAGCGCCCGCATGGTGATGGACGGCTCTTGGCCGACGACCGCGAAGGCGGCGGCCCACGGGCCGATCGCGTCGGGGCCCTTCGGCACGGACGCGAACCGGGTCAGCCACAGGGAACGCGCGGTGACCGTGGCGATCGTCACCAGGACGATCGCGCGCGAGAGCAGGTGGTCCCGTCGCGAGGTGCGGTGACGAGGGGGGCGACGCACGACCGTCGGGGCCTGCTCCGGAGGACGCACGTCCTGCCGGGGCGACATGGGGCAAGGGTAGCTTCCCGTCGCACGGGTCTCCGCCGACCCCTCGGTACAGTGGGACCGGTGGAGGAGCGCAGCCTGCTGCAGGACCAGAGGCCCGGGGCCGGCGCACCGGCGTCGAGCTGCCGCACCCTGATCATCCAGATCCCGTGCTTCAACGAAGAGGCCACGCTGCCGGCGACGCTCGCCGACCTGCCGCGTGAGGTGCCCGGCTTCGAGCGCGTCGAGTGGCTCGTGGTCGACGACGGGAGCACCGACCGGACCGCCGAGGTCGCCCGCGAGCACGGGGTCGACCACGTCGTGGTGCTGACCGAGAACCGCGGTCTTGCGCACGCGTTCCTGACCGGGCTCGACACCGCGCTGCGCGCCGGGGCGGACGTGATCGTGAACACCGATGCCGACAACCAGTACGGCGGGTGGTGCGTCCCGGCGCTGGTCGAGCCGATCGTGGAGGGTCGCGCCGACCTGGTCATCGGCGAGCGCCCCATCGAGGCGGTCGACGACTTCTCGCCGACGAAGAAGCGCCTGCAACGGCTCGGCAGCCGTGTCGTGAGCACCTTCTCGGGGACCCAGGTGCGCGACGCCGCGTCGGGGTTCCGCGCCTTCAGCCGTGAGACCGCGATCCGCACCCAGGTGTTCGGCAAGTACAGCTACACCATGGAGACGATCGTGCAGGCCGGCTGGGAGCGCCTGCGCATCGCCCACGTCGACATCGACGTGAACCCGTCGACGCGCGAGTCCCGACTGGTCAAGAGCATCCCGCGCTACATCTGGCGGTCCGGGACCACGATCATCCGCACCTTCGCGCTCTACAAGCCCCTGCGGTTCTTCCTCGCGCTCGGCTCGGTGCCCGCCCTGATCGGGGTGCTGCTCGTCGTGCGCTGGTTCGTCCTGCAGCACTTCACCGCCAGCACCTCCAGCCGCGTGCCGAGCCTCGTCGCCGCCGCCGTCTGCTTCCTGCTGGCCATGCAGATCTGGATCCTCGGACTGCTGGCGGACCTGCTGTCCGCCAACCGACGCCTCCTCTCCGAGACCCGCGCGCTCGTCCGACGGCGAGAGCTCGACGCCGTCGACCGATGAGCGCAGCCTCCTCGCTGGACCGCGGTCCCGCACTCTCACCGAACGCGTGGCTCCGCTTCGACCTGCTGCGGGACCGGCTCGCCGCGCTGCCCACGGGGCGCGTGCTCGAGGTCGGGCCGGGCCGGGGCGCCATCGCGGCGCGCCTCGTCGCCGCCGGCCACGCGTACACCGGCGTCGAGCTGTCCGACGACTCCCGGGACGCGACACGGCGGCTGCTGGCGACGCTCGACGCCGATCCCGCGCCCCGACTGGTCGCCTCGCTCGACGAGATCGGTCCGGACGAGCGGTTCGACCTGGTCGGCGCCTTCGAGGTGCTCGAGCACATCGAGGCGGACGAGGCGGCCCTGAGGAGCTGGGCCGACCGCCTGGTGCCCGGCGGCACGCTCCTGCTCTCGGTCCCGGCGTGGCAGTCGCGCTTCTCGAGCCAGGACGTCGAGGTCGGGCACATCCGACGCTACGACCCCGACGACCTCCGGGAGCTCGCCGAGCGGGTCGGGCTCACCGACGTGCAGGTGGAGCTCTACGGCTTCCCGCTCGGCTACGTGCTCGAGCGCGGCCGGGTCGCGATCTCGGACCGGCGCCAGGCGGCCCGGCCGGTCGAGCACGAGTCGACCGAGGACCGGACCAAGCGCAGCGGAGCCCAGCACCAGCCACCACGCTGGAGCAACCTCGTCGTCCGGACGGGCACCTGGCCCTTCCGGGTCGTGCAGCGGCGTGTGAGCGACCGCGGGACCGGACTCGTGCTCGTGGCCCGGGCGCCGTCGCGCTGACCGCCCCCCGGCCGGGAGCTCAGGCCGGCGGGCGGCCGACGGCGACGACGTTCAGGCTCGGCGCGCCGATCGTGAAGACCTCGACGTCGTGCTCGTCGAAGCCCCAGACCGACCGCGCCGACGGCGCGGCGTGCGACCCGACGGGCGCCTCACGCCCGCCGCGCAGCCGCTTCAGCCGTCCCAGCCCTGCC
>JAFAFZ010000471.1 GCA_023423215.1 Actinomycetes bacterium | reverse complement strand
GGGGTGGCTCCTGGAGCACGGCGTCCGGCTCGGGCGACATCGACAGGAGCACGGCGTGGGCGCCCGCGGGCACCGCCGTGGCGAGCACGACGAGCAGGCCGAGCAGCAGCGCCACCGCAGCACGCGTGGGCGCCGCGCGCGTGGGTGCCGTGCGAGCAGGCGCCGTGTGCGCGACCTCGCGACCGGGGTCCGGGGGGAGGGGTCGGTTCATCGACATCGTGAGGACAGGCGTCCGTCGACGCCATCCGGTTCCCGTCCGGTCACGGAACCGCCCGAGGCCCGCCCAGGCCGGTCGGCGGCGGCGGCTGGGTCACGGCCAGCGCCTTGGCGTCGTTTCGCCGTCGTCGCCAGCGGCGCAGGAAGCGCACCGCGAAGAACGTGATCGCCAGCAGGAAGAGGAACGCCAGGATCGGCACCAGGACGGCCAGCAGCGTCAGCACGCCGGAGAAGGCGTCCTCGACGAAGGACACGATCGGGTTGCCGACGCCGCCGGTGGTCGCGGTCACCGCGGGCCGGAGCGCGCTGCGTCCCAGGTGCATGCTCTCGCCCAGCACGATGCCGGCCCCGGCCGCGAGCCAGGGGTGGCTGTGCGAGAGCAGGTTCTCCTGGGCGGCGAAGACGATGGCACCGGAGGCCGGCGCGACGACCGTGCCCACCGCGTGCAGGACGTGGTCGACGACCGCGATCTTGTCGCCCACCAGGTCGAGCACGAAGATCGCGGCGAGCACCACCAGCACGACGGTCGAGCTGAGCCGGTCGAACGGCGCGGTCAGCTCGACGAGGCCGAAGCGGTCGGCGAGCCCGAGTCCGAGGAGCGGGATCCAGGCGTTCAGGCCCGACGCCGCGCCGAGTCCGATCGCCCCGAAGAGGTTGGTGACGAGCGTCGGATCCACGGCCCACAGTCTGACCCACGCCGCCGGCGTGCAGCGGGCGGTGGACCGTCCCGGGAGGAACCACTCATTGCCCGGGAACTGGAACGGGTTGCAGAATCACTCCCCCGGCGGACGCGGTCGGGGGGACAGGGCGGGGGCGACATGAGGATCATCCGGTCACGGGACCAGCAGCCGACGGTCGACCTGCGTGACGTCGCCCCGGAGCCGCCGGCGACCCCGACGGCTCCCGCGGTGCCGGCGCCCCGCACCGCGATCGTCCTCGGCGCTGGCGGCACGGTCGGCATCGCGTACCACGCGGGCGTCGTGAAGGCGCTCTCGGACGCCGGGCTCGACCCGGCTGCGGCCGACCTGGTGGTCGGCACCTCGGCCGGTTCGATCGTCGGGTCGATCCTGCGCTCCGGCCACGACCTGGAGCGCGTGTGGCAGCTCGCCCACGACGACGTGAACCCGTTCATGGAGGGCGCGCCGTTCTTCCGTCCCGAGGTCGTGTTCAGCCAGGGCTGGCGCACGCCGGTGGGCCTGGCGCGCCGCGTGGTCGGCTCCGGGTACGTGATGCAGCGCTCGGTGGTGCGCTGGCCCGTCGTGGCGCCGCCGCCCGTGCTGCAGCGCTTCTACCGGGGTGGCCTGGCTTCGGTGACCGAGCAGCGCGACGAGTACGCACGCTGGACGGGCGAGGAGTGGCCCGAGGCGCCGCTGTGGCTCTGCACGTTCGACATCGTGACCGGACGGCGGGTCGTGCTCGGACAGCGGGTGGACTCGCGCCCGGCGCTGCCCGACGCGATGCGGGCCTCGTCCGCGGTGCCGATCATGTACCCGCCCGTGCGCTTCGGGCGGCGGCTCCTCGTCGACGGCGCGGTCAGCTCCTCGACCAACCTGGACGTCGCGGTGGAAGCGGGCGCCGAGCTGATCGTCGTCGCGGCACCGCTCGCGTACGACCACGACGATCGGCCGTCGCTGCACCTGCGCGTCAGCCGCGAGTACATGGACTGCAAGCTGCGCGGCGAGATCGCACGTGCGGAGAAGGCGGGGGCCAAGGTCCTGGTCGTGCGTCCGAACGCCGAGGAGGCGCAGGTGCACGGTCTGAACTTCCTGCGCGCGGGCGGCAACGCCGAGGCGGCGGACCTGTCGCACCGCTCGACCCGCGCCGCGCTCGCGACACCCGAGGGTCGTGCGTTCGGTACCGCGTGGCGCGCCGCCCAGCGTCGGGCCCGCCGCGCGGCACAGCGTCGCGCCAGCTGACCGACGCCCGACGAGCCGTCCGGAGCAGCCGGCCTGGCGCAGCCCGGCCGCGAGCAGCCTGGCCTAGAGCAGGTCGGCGAAGAAGTCGTTGCCCTTATCGTCGGTGATGATGAAGGCGGGGAAGTCCTCGACCTCGATCTTCCAGATCGCCTCCATGCCGAGCTCGGGGTACTCGAGCACCTCGACGTGCTTGATGGCGTCCTGGGCGAGGATGGCCGCGGGACCGCCGATCGAGCCGAGGTAGAAGCCGCCGTGCTTGGCGCAGGCCTCCCGGACCTGCTTCGAGCGGTTGCCCTTGGCGAGCGAGATGTAGCTGCCGCCGTGTTCCATGAGCAGGTCGACGTAGCTGTCCATGCGGCCTGCGGTGGTCGGACCGAAGCTGCCCGACGGCATGCCCTCGGGGGTCTTCGCGGGACCGGCGTAGTAGATCGGGTGGTCCTTGACGTACTGGGGCAGGCCCTCGCCGCGCTCGATGCGCTCCTTCAGCTTGGCGTGCGCGATGTCGCGGGCGACGACGACGGTGCCGGTCAGCGAGAGCCGGGTGCGGATCGGGTGCTGCGAGAGCAGGTTGCGGATCTCGTCCATCGGACGGGAGAGGTCGACCTGCACGACCTCGCCGCGCAGGTCGTCGTCGGTGACCTCCGGCAGGTACTTGGCCGGGTCGGTCTCGAGCTGCTCGACGAACACGCCCTCGGCGGTGATCTTGCCGACGCTCTGGCGGTCGGCGGAGCAGCTCACGCCGATGCCGACGGGGCAGGATGCGCCGTGGCGCGGCAGGCGGATGACGCGCACGTCGTGGCAGAAGTACTTGCCGCCGAACTGGGCACCGATGCCCGTCGCCGCGGCGAGCTGCCAGATCTGCTGCTCGAGCTCGACGTCGCGGATGGCGTGGCCGAGCTCGTTGCCGACGGTCGGCAGCCCGTCCAGGTAGCGGGCGCTCGCGTACTTCACCGTCTTCAGGTTCATCTCGGCCGAGGTGCCGCCGATGACGATCGCCAGGTGGTACGGCGGGCAGGCCGAGGTGCCGAGCGTGCGGATCTTCTCGTCGATGAACTTCAGCAGCGACTCGGGGTTCAGCAGCGCCTTCGTCTCCTGGTAGAGGAAGGTCTTGTTCGCGCTGCCACCGCCCTTGGTCATGACGAGGAACTTGTACTCGTCGCCGTCGACGGCCGAGATGTCGATCTGCGCCGGCAGGTTGGTGCCGGTGTTCTTCTCCTCGTAGGTCGTGATGGGCGCGAGCTGCGAGTAGCGCAGGTTCGTCTCGGTGTAGGTGCGGTACACGCCGCGGGCGATCGCCTCCTCGTCACCGCCCGGCTCGCCGTCCGCGGTGGCGCCGCCGTGGGTCCAGACCTGCTGGCCCTTCTTGCCCATGACGATCGCGGTGCCGGTGTCCTGGCAGCTGGGCAGGACCATCCCGGCGGACACACACGCGTTCTGCAACATGGTGCGGGCGACGAAGCGGTCGTTCTCGGTCGCCTCGGGGTCGTCCAGGATCTTGGCCAGCTGGGCCAGGTGACCCGGGCGGAACAGGTGCGAGATGTTGCGCACCGACTCGGCGACCAGCAGCGTCAGCGCCTGCCGGTCGACCTCCAGGACCTTGCTCCCGCGGTACGCACCGACCGACACCAGGTCGGAGGTGAGCTGGTGGAACGGGGTGTCCACCTTCGACTGGGGGAACATCTCCTGGTACTGGAACTCGGGCATGCGCCAAAGGTACGCGGCGCCGCGCTCGAGCCCGAAGTCGCGCTGCGCCTAGGACGGCACCCAGTTGCCGTGGAAGCCGAACGGCACACGCTGGGGCAGGTGCACCCGTGCGACCGGATCGCCCTCGAGGTCCTCGGCCGAGAGCACGACCAGCTCGGACCGATCGGTCGCTCGGTCGTACACCAGCGTGAGCAGGTAGCCGTCCAGCCCCCGAGCGTCCGGCGAGGACGGCACGAAGACGGCCTCGCCGGCAGCGCGCCCCGCGCCGACGTCGTGGGCGCGGACCTGGCCGGTGTCGGCGTCGCGGCAGATGATGCGGGTGCCGTCGAAGCTGATCCCGGTGTCGTCGCGGTGCGTCCCGACGCTGGCCGCGAAGCCGTAGCGGTGCCGGCGTCCCACGAGGCGCTCGTCGACGCGTGGGAACTCCATCGCCAGGTCCTCGAGCTGCTCCTCGTGCACGCGCCCGCCGCGGGTGCCGTCGCGTGGCAGCTCGATCGTCCAGCGCCACAGCGTCGGGTGGCTCTCGTCGGGGCCGAGCCGGCTGCGGTCGAAGACCCGCTCGTGGCGCACCACGTCGGCGACGATCCGCGTCGTGCCGTCGGCGGTCGTCTCGTCGTACGCGTTGAGCGGGTGGAACACGTAGCAGGGCTCGACCTCGAACCACTGCACGTCGTCGGTGCCCGACCCGTCGCGCGGCAGCACGCCGACGCGGGCGCCGTGGTCGGGGTTCCAGGTGTACGGGAAGGACGCGCCCGCCATCGCCGCGTCCAGATCGAAGGTGACCGGCAGGTCGTAGAACACCGCGAAGCGCTCGGTGATCGACAGGTCGTGCACCATCGGGCTGCCGGGCACCGCAAGGTCCTCACGCCGCGTCACGGTCCCGCCCGGCCCGACGACCGTGTACTCGATGATCTCGGGACGGGCCCAGAAGTAGTTCGCGGAGTGCAGCTCGCCGGTGACGGGATCGAGCTTCGGGTGCGCGGAGTACCCGTTGGGCAGCGTGCCGTCGAAGTCGCAGCGCGAGATCGTCGACAGCTCGTCGTCGAGCTCGACGGGCTTCGAGCCGGCCTCGACGAGCGCGTAGGTCCGTCCGCCGAAGCCGATCACGTTGGTGTTCGGGGCGGTGTCCATGCCCTCGGTGCGTGGTCCCCCGGGGTCGGGCTCACCGAGCTCGGCCGCGATCTCGGCGTTGCGAACCCAGCGGTTCCGATACCACTCGGCCCGTCCGTCGCGCAGGCGGATGCCGTGCACCATGCCGGAGCCGGTGAACCAGTGGTAGGTCGCCGGGTCCGCGTGGCGCGGGTTCGGGCCGTTGCGCAGGTAGCGGCCGTCGAGCGCCTCGGGCAGCGTGCCGTCGACGGGCAGGTCCCACGCGGTGACCTCGTCGGCCACCGGGGCGAAGTTGCCCTCCAGGTACGGGTTGCCCGAGGGCGCTGCCGCCGGGCCCGCCGTCTCGTCGAGGTCGGTCATGGTGCACCCCCTGGGTCGTCGGACGTCGAACGTCCGACGGATGCAGGCTACGACTGCCAGCGGCGCCGGGTCGGGGAGAACCGCGAAACGCGACGATCCACGTCAGCCGGCGACGTCGTCCTCGTGGTGCTCGGCCGGCACGGCCAGGTCCTCGCTGAGGACCGAGCGCTGCGGGCCGGTGGCGCGGAACGCCCGCGCGAGCAGCGGCGAGGTCGCCCGAAGCGACTCGGGCAGCTCGTCGTCGGGATCGACCGACACGATCTCGGCCATGATCTCGGCGTGGTCCGGCAGGCCGTGGGCCAGGTCGTCCGGGACGCCGCCCACGAGCGCCTCCAGCCCTCCGGTCCGCTCACGACGTGGCGTGCGCGCGCGGACGGGCCGCTCGGCTCGGAGGACCGCCGGCGTCGGCGTCTCGGGTTCGTCGACCAGGTCGACCTCGACGACGGCCAGCTCCACGACGGACTCGACCTCGACGACGGCGACCGTCTCGGCCTCGACCGCGGGTTCGGCCGCGACCTCGGGGTCCACCTCGACCTCGGGGTCGGGCAGCGGGGCGACCTCGGCGGCCGAGGCCGAGGAGCCGTCCAGCTCGAGGTCGAGGTCGGTGTCCAGGTCCAGCTCGGGCATCGCCGCCAGCTCGGCGTCCAGGTCGGAGTCGAGGTCGGCGAACAGCTGGCGGGCGGTCTCGGCCGGGTGACGACGGCGACCGGTCCGGCGGGGTGCGACCTCGGCGACCGGATCGGCCACGTGACGACCGCGACGTCGGCCCGACGTGGCCGGGCGGCGGCTGGGCGCGGCGGCCAGGTCGTCGCCCTCGGCGTCGAGGGGATCGGGTCCGAGTCGCACGGCCCGCGCGTCCGGTTCGAAGAGCGCCGGCTCGTCGACGCGACGATCGCAGAGCGTCCAACCCCGCGGCACCGTCAGGCGCTCTGCGTGGAACTGGCAGATCTCCTGCACGGGACCGAGCCGCTCGGGCATCTGGTCGAGCCAGACCTGGCAGCTGATCGTGTCGTAGGACAGCCGCGCCGCGGCGGGACGATCGCACCCCGGACGCATGCAGACCCTCGGCATCACGGCAATCTACCGTCGCTCGTGGCGGGACGGACCGGACGGGCGCTGCACGCGCAGCTCGGTCACGTCGACCCCACGCGTCGTGAGCGTGTCGACCACGGACGTGGCGAGCGCGGCGACCACCGGACGGCCGCCGGGCCCCTCGGCGCTCGAGACGTCGGCCCAGGTGCGGGCCACGGCGTCCACGGTCAGCACCCGGATGCCGAGCCGCGAGGCCTCGGTGCGCAGCTCGGCGGCGAACGCCTGCACCCCCGCCTGCGAGATGTGGTGGTGCGCGTCGCCCGTGGCGTCCTCGTCGGTCTCGGACGCGGTGAAGAACACCACCTGGCCGGACGCCTCGGTCAACGAGCCCAGCAGCCGCTGGGTCAGCAGGTACGGACCGCGCACGTTCAGCAGGTAGTGCTCGTCGAGGGCCTCGACGGTGCCCGACGCGATCGTCGCCGGCGCCTGCAGACCCGCGGCGTGCACCAGCAGGTCGACGGGTCGGTCCATGCGCTCCACGAACTCGACCGCCGAGCGCACCTCGGACTCGGTCGCCAGGTCGCAGCGCAGCATTAGGGACCGGACCTCCGCGCCGAGCGACGCGATGGTGCGCCGGAGCTCGTCGGCGTCCTGACCCATCAGGCAGACGTCCGCACCGCGGGCGCCGAGCTCGGCGGCCATGGCGGCACCCAGCAGCCCCGAGGCTCCGGTGACCACGGCGAGCTTCCCGGCGAGCGGTCGCGAGCGGTCGGGCGCGGCGACGGTCGCGGTCGACGATGCTGCGGCGGACGCGCCGAACAGCGGTCGGGTCGGCCCACCGAACTGGGGCTCGGACACGCTGTGTGGACCGTCGATCACCAGGACCTCATCGCTCCCGCGTGCGGGCACGACGCGGGATGGAACCGTGCTGCGGGTTCCCGTCGGCACCGTCGAGGCGGGACTGAGGGGTTCGTCGCACCGAAGATCATGCCTCGCCGGGCACGGCCGGCGGCGCATGCCCGGTGCCATCGAGCGGCGTCAGATCGGCCACGATCGGCCGGTGGTCGCTCGCACGGACGTCGGGCACCTGCACCCCTGCGACGTCGAACCCCCGCACCGCGATCCAGTCGATGCGCACCGTCGGCCGCTCGGCGGGGAACGTCGGGCCGCTCGCGACCGGGGTCCAGCCCTCGGCGGCGAGCCGCGGCTCGACGGCGTCCGCACGCAGGTTGAGGTCCCCCATCAGGACCGCCGGACCGGACCAGCCCCGCAGCGCCCCGAGC
>JAFAFZ010000451.1 GCA_023423215.1 Actinomycetes bacterium | reverse complement strand
GGCGGGCGGCTCCTCGCCCCACAGCGACGAGATGATGCGGTCGAGCGACACCGTGTGACCGGGCGACGCCGGCGACGCAGGCGACCCGGCCGGCAGCGGTGCGGCCGGCGCCACCACGGCCTCCGGGCTCGACGGCGACACGTCCTGCCCGACGGGCAGCGGCTCCTGGGCGAGGATCGCCCGCTCCATCTCCTGGAGGGCGGGACCCGGCTCGACGCCGAGCTCCTCGGTCAGCACGCTGCGACACGTCTGGTAGGCCCGCAGCGCATCGGCCTGCCGATCGCCGCGGTAGAGGGCCTCGACGAGCTGCGCCCAAAAGCGCTCGCGCAACGGGTGCTCGGCGACCAGCTGCTCGAGCTCCGCGGCGGCCGCGCCGACGCGCCCGAGCGCGAGCAGCGCGTCGACGTGGCGTTCGGTCGCGACCAGCAGCAGCTGCTCGAGCCGCGCGACCGGGCCGACCGCGAACGGCTCGTCGGCGACGTCGGCGAACGGCGTCCCGCGCCGCAGCGACATCGCGGCGCCGAACAGGTCCTCGGCGACCGTGAAGCGCCCCTCGGCCATGGCGTCCTCGCCCTGGGTGACGAGCTGGTCCAGCTCGTCGGTGTCGAGCGCACCGGCCCCGACGAGCAGCGCGTAGCCGGGCGAGCGGGTCACCAGCGTGGTGGGCGGCCGTCTCGGGCCACGATCGGGCTCCAGCAGCTTGCGCAGCTGCGACACGTACGCCTGGAGGGTGGCCGTCGCGGCGGCGGGCGGCTCCTCGCCCCACAGCGACGAGATGATGCGGTCGAGCGAGACCGTGTGGCCGGGCGACACGAGCAGCGCGCAGAGCAGCGCCCGCACCTTGTTGCCCCGCAGGTCGAGCGGGACGCCGTCGGCGCCGATCACCTCGAGCGGCCCCAGCACGCGGTAGCGGACGGGAGAGACGGAGCTCGTCATCGGGGTCATCGCACGCTCGTCGGGGCGGGCCGGCGCGGGGAGGGAGCGGCGGCGGTGGATCGAGTCGGGGTGGGGCGGGCTCGGGTCGAGCGAGATGGTATCGGTGCCCGTCGCCGACGTCGGCGGGCCGGCGACGCCCACGTCAGGGCTCCAGCGGCCACACGGGCGGGATGGAACCGGGCCGGGGCGCGCGGCCCGACGCGTGCAGCAACCGGCCCGGGTCCGCGTCGACGACCCCTGCGGCAGCGCCGAGCGTGGTGCACCCGCGGCTCGAGGCGACCTCGATCAGCCCGACCGCCAGGCGCTGGAGCAGCTGCTCGCCACCGGAGGGCGGATGCACCGCCAGGACGGTCGCGGCGCCGTCCGCCAGGTCGACGTCCACCAGCGCCGCGGCGAGCGGCTGGGCGCCGGCGGCGGCGACGTCGCCCAGCCACAGCAGGCCGATCGCCGTCTCGTCGCAGTGCCGGGAACGGGCGTCGACCAGCGCGCGCAGGGCGGCCAGGTCCTGTCCGGTCCAGCAGCGGGCCGCGACCGGCCACACCGCGCCGCCGAGCTCCAGGCGGACGAGCAGCGTCGAGAGCGGCACCGACGCGCCGTCGTGGGACTCCATCGCGTGCAGTCTCCGCACCTCGACTTGCGGGCCACTGGTGCGCCACTGGTCTCGGGGCTGGTCGTGTGGCGGATGCCACGGGTCTCCGAGGGGTGACGCGGGGTATCGGTGACGGACGCCGGCGCAGGTGCGCCGCGCCGAAGGGAGCTCCCATGACCGCCGATCTGCAGGGCACGAAGGTCGCGTTCCTCGTCGCCAACGAGGGCGTCGAGCAGGTGGAGTTGACCGAGCCGTGGCAGGCGCTGCTGGACGCCGGCGCCGAGCCGGTGCTGATCGCACCGAAGGTCGGCGACGTCCAGGCGTTCGACCACCTGGACAAGGCGGACGTGTTCCAGGCGACGGTCGCCGCTGCGGACGCGGATGTCGAGGACTACGCCGCCCTGGTGCTGCCGGGCGGGGTCGCCAACCCCGACCAGCTGCGCACCGAGGCCTCGGCGGTCGCACTGGTCCAGGACGTCGTGCAGGCCGCCCGCCCGATCGCGGCGATCTGCCACGCCCCGTGGACGCTGATCGAGGCGGACGTGGTGAAGGGCCGCACGCTGACCAGCTGGCCGAGCCTGCGGACCGACCTGACCAACGCCGGCGCCAAGTGGCTCGACGAGAAGGTCGTCGTCTGCACCGAGGGGCCCAACACCCTGGTGACGAGCCGGAAGCCCGACGACCTGCGGGCGTTCTCCGCAGAGCTCGTGCGGGTGCTGTCGCCTTCGCACGGCAACCCGGGTCAGGCCAGCACGGACACCCGGCTGCAGATCTGACGCCGTCGCCGCCCGAGGGCCGCTGGCGGCGGTCCTTCGAGCGCCGGCGCGGCCCTGACCGAGGCCGTCGCCGGGCATGGGCCGTTCGACCCCTCGCGCAGGGGTTTTGCCCATGTGGTGGGACCACCACTCGCCGTCAACATGGACGGCGATGAACACGCCAGCGTCCCCCGCCGGGAACGACGTCCGCACGACGGACCTGAACGACCGCTCGCCGGTCATCTCGACGCGCACCGCCGGAGCTCGGCACCCGCGCATTGCCGCTCTGCAGGACGGGGAGTACCGTTCGGAACAGGCAGGGCGAGCGACGGCCAGCTGGGAGGCTCCGTCGCATTCGAGGGAAGACGACGGTGCCATGAGGCCGACGGCCGCACGGGCTGCAATGCATCACGCGCCTGGGCGCCGCCGTGGCGCCCTCGCCGTCGCGCTCGCCGCGGCGACGCTGCTGTTCGGCGCCTGCTCGAGCGACGACACCTCGGGCGAGGCCGCCTCGAAGAAGAAGGACTCGACGACGACCACCACCGTCGCCGCCGACGGCGCCGAGACGACCACCACGGTCGCTGACGCCGCCGGCCCCACCACCGAGGCCCCGTCGGCCGGCGAGCTCGCCGTCCCGGGCATCGCCGGTGCGACGCTCGACCCCGTCGCCATGGACCAGCCCGCCGAGTTCGGCAACGGCGTGACGGCGAAGATCACCTCGATCGAGGCCACCGACGCCGAGGCGTCGATGCCGGGCGAGACCAGCGGCCCGGCCGTGCAGGTCACCGTCGAGGTCGTCAACGGCACCGGCGGTCCCATCGACCTGAGCTCCGTCACCGTCGACCTGCTCGACCCGACCGGCGCGTCCTACACGCAGGTCACCACCGAGGCCGCGACGCCGTTCGCCGGCCAGCTCGACGCCGGCGGCACCACCACCGGCTCGTACCTGTTCCGGATCGCTCCCGAGGAGCGCGCCGACGTCCGCCTGACCGTCAAGTACTCGTCCGACACTCCGATCGCCGTCTTCACCGGGAGCGTGCCCAATGCCTGATCACACCACCTCTCCTCGATCCTTCAGAGAGCGGGCGAGGACGGCGACGCGCGTCGTCACCGTCGTGGCGCTGGTCCTCTCGACGCTCGCCCTGTTCGAGCTGTCCAACGACACGGTCGCCGGTGCCGCGGTGCCGCCGCTCGTCGAGTCGGGCGCCGGCCAGGTGACCTCGGACTCGCTGCCCACCGTCCAGGTGAACGGCGTGGTCTGGGACCAGGCCATCTCCGGCAACACCGTGTACGTGGTGGGTGAGTTCACGAGCGCCCGTCCCGCCGGTGCACCGCTCGGCACCAACGAGACGCCGAAGTCGAACATCCTCGCCTACGACCTCACGACCGGTGCGCTGCGGACCGAGTTCACCGCCTCGCTGAACCGGCAGGGCAAGGTCGTCACGACCTCGCCCGACGGCAGCCGGGTCTACGTCGGCGGTGAGTTCACGACCGCCAACGGCGTCAACCGCTACCGCATCGCCGCCTTCGACGCGACCACCGGTGCGCTCATCACCTCGTTCGGTCCCACCGTCGACTACCGCGTCTCGTCGATGGTGGCGACGAACACCACCCTCTACGTGGGTGGCGCGTTCGGCTTCGCCGGTCCGGGTCTGACGGCGACCCGCTCCCGCCTCGCCGCCTTCTCGACCTCGAACGGCGCCCTCCTCGACTGGGCCCCCGCCGCGAGCGCCGAGGTGCTCGCCATGGTCATGAGCCCCGACCAGTCCCGCGTCTTCGTCGGCGGTCGCTTCCAGACGATCTCCGGCTCGAACGCCTACGGCATGGGCGCGATCGACGCGACCACCGGCGCAGTCATCCCGTGGGCCGCCAACCAGGTCGTGCGCGACGCCGGCAGCGGCTCCGCGATCCTCAGCCTCTCGACCGACGGCACGCAGATCTACGGCACCGGCTACTCCTTCAACAAGGGCGGCAACCTCGAGGGCGCGTTCTCCGCGGACCCGAACACCGGCGCCATCAAGTGGATCCAGGACTGCCACGGCGACACCTACGACGGCGTGCCGGTCAACGGCTTCTTCTACTCCGTCGGCCACGCCCACTACTGCGGCAACGTCGGCGGCTTCCCCCAGTCCGACCCCTGGCCGATCAACATGCGCCACTCGCTGGCGTGGACCACCGAGCCGAGCGGCACCATCGGCCGCGAGCCCTGGGGCTACACCAACTGGCAGGGCAACCCCGCCCCCTCGCTGACCAGCTGGTTCCCCGAGTGGACGGTCGGCACCTACACCGGCCAGACCCAGGCGACCTGGACCGTCACCGGCAACAGCCAGTACGTCGTGGTCGGTGGCGAGTTCCCCCGCGTGAACAACGCGGGCCAGCAGGGCCTCGCCCGCTTCGCCGTGAAGCCGATCGCTCCGGCCAAGGACGGACCGCAGCTGTCGGGCGCGAACTTCCCGATCAAGGTGCGCTCCACCGCGACGGGTCAGGTCCGCATCTCGTTCCCGGCGAACATCGACCGCGACGACTCGACGCTGACCTACCGGATCGCCCGTGACGGCAACAACGCGGCGCCCGTGTACCAGACCACCGCCCGCTCGGTCTTCTGGGACCGCCCGATCATCTCTTTCACCGACACCGGCCTGACCCCGGGCCAGACCCACGCCTACCGGGTGTTCGTCACCGATCCCGACGGCAACCAGGTCGCCAGCGAGGGGACCTCGGTCGTCGTCGCCGGCAGCGGTGCGCCCAGCACCTACGCCGACACGGTCATGGCCGACGGCGCTCGCATGCACTGGCGACTGGACGAGAACAACGGCGCGGCTACCTCGGCCGACGCCCTCGGCTTCCGCGACCTGAACGTCGGCTCGGTCACCCTGGGCAGCGCCGGTGCGCTCCTGAACGAGACGACCAGCCGCTCCGCGACCTTCAGCAACAGCTCCAGCTCGCGCCTGGTCGACCCGACCCTCACCGACACGATGGACGTCGTCTCGATCGAGGCCTGGGTCCGCACGAACTCGACCCGTGGCGGTCGCATCATGGGTCTGGCGACCTCGGCGACCGGCACGTCCGGCAGCTCCAACGACCGGGTCCTCTACATGGCCAACAACGGCCGCATCCTCTTCGGCGTCAACTCGGGCGGCCGGGTGTCGATCGAGAGCCAGTCGGGCCTGAACGACAACCAGTGGCACCACGTGGTCGCCACGCTCGGCCCCGACGGCATGCACCTCTACGTCGACGGCAAGCGCGTCGCCTCCCGCGGCGACATCATCGGCGGCAACGCCTTCAACGGCTACTGGAAGGTCGGCGCCGACACGCTGTCCAACTGGGGCAGCCGCCCGACGAACGACTACCTCGCCGGCCAGATCGACGAGCCCGCCGTCTACTACAAGGTGCTGAACCCGACGCAGGTGGCCTCGCACTACACGGCCTCCGGCCGCACGCCGTCGCTCGGCACTGCGCCGGCCGACACCTACGGCTCGACCATGCGCTCGTCGGACCCGTACCTCTACTACCGCCTGAACGAGACGAGCGGCTCGACCGCCAACGACACGGGCATCCGCACGAACAACGGTGACTACGTGAACACCGTCGGCCGCAACGCCTCGGGCGTCATCGCCGGCAACGCGGCCGCCCAGTTCAACGGCAACGGCTTCGTCGCCAGCCGCACCGCGGCCTACAACCCGTCGACCTACTCGGTGCAGACCTGGTTCAACACCTCGACGACCTCCGGCGGCCAGCTGATCGGCTTCGGCAGCTCCCGCTCCGGCAACTCGGCCACCGCGGATCGCCAGGTGTACATGCGCAACGACGGCCGCCTGGCCTTCGGCGTACGTGGCGGTGCCGACACCGTGGTGTCGACCAACGCCTACAACGACGGCCAGTGGCACCACGTCGCCGCCACCCAGGGCGACACGGGCATGCGCCTCTACGTCGATGGCCAGCTCGCCGGCTCGAACCCGCAGCCGCTCGCCGGCGCCTACAACGGCTACTGGCGCATCGGTGGTGACAACACGAACGGTGGCTCCTCCGCCTCGAACTTCACCGGTCGGCTGGACGAGGCCGTCGTGCACGACACCGTGCTGACGGCCAACCAGGTCCTCACGACCTTCCTCGCCGGCGGCGGCCAGCTGCCGAACGTCGCGCCGACCGCGAACTTCACGAAGAGCACCAGCTTCCTGGGCCTCGCCGTGGACGCCACGTCCTCGACCGACGTCGACGGCACCGTGGCCGGCTACTCGTGGAACTTCGGCGACGGCGGCACGGCCACCGGAGCGACCGCCAACCACACCTACGCCACGAGCGGCACCTACGACGTCACGCTGACCGTCACCGACGACGACGGCGCCACCGGCACCGTGACCCAGCAGGTCACCGTCACCGCCAACCAGGCGCCGACGGCGGCGTTCACGCCGACGACCAACTTCCTGGGCCTCTCGGTCGACGCCACGGCGTCGAGCGCCTCCGACGGCACCATCACCGGCTACTCCTGGAACTTCGGCGACGGCGGCACCGCGGCCGGCGCCACGGCCAACCACACCTACGCCGCTCCCGGCACCTACACCGTCACGCTGACCGTCACCGACGGCCTCGGTGCGACGGGCACCGTCACCCACGACGTGACCGTCGCCGCCGAACCGCCGAACGTCGCCCCGACGGCGTCCTTCACGAACAGCGCCTCGTCGCTGGTCCTGTCGGTCAACGGCTCCGGCTCGAGCGACTCCGACGGCACCGTCACCGGCTACTCCTGGAACTTCGGTGACGGCGGGACCGCCACGGGCGCCTCGGCGACGCACTCCTACGCCGCTGCCGGCACCTACACGGTCACCCTGACCGTCACCGACGACGACGGCGCCACCGGCACCTTCAGCAAGGACGTCACCGTGGCCGGCGTCGCCGTGTACGCGGACGACACCTTCGAGCGCTCCGTGGCCAACGGCTTCGGCTCGGCGCCGACCGGTGGCACCTACACCTACACCGGCTCCGCGGCGAACTTCACCGTCGCCGGTGGCGAGGGTCGCATCACGCTCCCCTCGGCCGGTGTCAGCCGTGCGGCGACCCTGTCGCCCGCCGGCGCCCAGGACGTCGAGTCGACCGTGGACTTCACGCTCAACAAGACGCCCACGGGTGGCGGCACCTACATCGGTTCGGTGCTCCGCAAGAACGGCAACACCGAGTACCGCCTGCGTGTCCGGGTGCGTCCGGGCATCACGAACCTGCAGCTGCTGAAGGTCGTCAACGGCACCGAGTCGGCCGTCGGGACGACCCAGACCATCCCCGGCAGCTACACCGCCGGCATGGTCGGTCACATCAAGTTCCGCGTGAGCGGCTCCGGCACGGCCACGCTGGCCGGCAAGGTGTGGTTCGGCAACGATCCCGAGCCCGCCGGCTGGCAGCTCGAGACGACCGACGCCACCGCCCAGCTCCAGGGTGCCGGCGGGGTCGGCGTGCACGGCTACATCTCCGGCTCCTCGACCGAGGTGCCCGTGGTCGTCGCCTTCGACAACCTGAAGGTCCGCTCGACCGTCGGTGCCGACGTGCCGAACATCGCCCCCACGGCGGCGTTCACCCCGAGCACCAACTTCCTCGGCCTCGGCGTCGACGCCGTTGCGTCGAACGATCCCGACGGCAGCGTCACCGGCTACTCGTGGAACTTCGGCGACGGCGGCACCGCCACCGGCGCCACGGCCAACCACACCTACGCCGCTGCCGGCACCTACACGGTCACCCTGACCGTCACCGACGACGACGGCGCCACCGGCACCACCAGCCAGCAGGTCACCGTCGCTGCCCAGCCGCCGGCCAACGTCGCCCCCACGGCGGCGTTCACCCCGAACGCAAACTTCCTGGCGCTCGCGGTGGACGGCTCGGCCTCGAGCGACCCGGACGGCGCCCTCACGGGCTACGCCTGGAACTTCGGTGACGGCGGCACCGCCAACGGCGCCACGGCCAGCCACACCTACGCCGCTGCCGGCACCTACACGGTCACCCTGACCGTCACCGACGACGACGGCGCCACCGGCACCACCAGCCAGCAGGTCACCGTCTCGGCCCAGCCGCCCGCCGGCCCCGAGCCGATCGTCACCGACCTGTTCGAGCGCTCGACCACCAACGGGCTCGGCACCGCCGACCTCGGCGGGATCTGGACGACGACGGGCACGGCGAGCTGGTACTCGGTCTCCGGCGGCAAGGGTCGTCACCTGATGAACGTCGCCGGTCGCACCACGGCCAGCTACCTCAACAGCGTCTCGGCTCGTGACGTCAGCACCGGCATCGACCTGTCCTTCGACAAGGCCCCGACCGGTGGTGGCATCTACAGCTACCTGGCCGTGCGTCGCATCGGCACCTCCGAGTACCGGGTCCGGGTCCGCCCGCAGCCCACGTCGACCTCGCTGACGCTCTCCCGTGTCGTCAACGGCGTCGAGACCTCCATCTCGGCGGTCAGCGTGCCGGGTCTGGTCTACGCCCCGGGCGACGTCTGGCGACTCGAGCTCGACGCCGTCGGCTCCGGGACGACGACCCTCACCGCCAAGGTGTGGAACGTCGCCGGTGCCGAGCCGGCGCAGCCGCAGCTGACCTCGACGGACTCCACCGCCGAGCTCCAGGCCGCCGGCGGCGTGGGCGTCAGCAACTACCTGTCGGGCACGACCACCAACGCGCCGGTCACGGCGATCTACGACAACCTGAGCGTGCTGCCCTGGACCCAGGGCTGAGCGCACGCCACAGCGTCACCAGCACCACACGCTCCCCGTGGGAGCATTCGGGGGCTGTCCGACACGTCGATGACGTGACGGAC
>JAFAFZ010000392.1 GCA_023423215.1 Actinomycetes bacterium | reverse complement strand
GGTCCAGCGGACCCGCCCCCGTCGCTGCGACTCGATCAGTCGAGCGCCGAGTTGACCTCGGAGAACTTGTCGTTGGCGCTGCGGCCCAGCAGGGTGACGGCGCCGATGCAGACGACGGCGATGAGCGCCACGAGGAGGGCGTACTCCACGAGCGAGGCGCCACGCTCGGTCTTGGCCTGCGCCATGAGCCATGCCTTGATGAAGTGGTACTGAGTGATCATTTGGGGTCTCCCTGATGCTGGTGCTTCGTGGGTGGGGTTCTTTGCTCCGAACCCCGTCCGCCGGGATCCGTGAAACTTGTATCGGCGGTGCCCCTCCGCCCTTGATAGGTCTTTTGACCCATCGTGGGTTCGGTGGCCCAGATCCCAAGGGGGGATTGGCGATCCGCCGTTCGCGACACCGCTGCGACGAGGCGCCGCTGCGGGTCGTGACGGGCTCCGCGCTGGGCCTGCGGAGCGTCGTCGGTGGGTCGCTCAGCCCAGGCTGACGATGCCCATGCGCACGGCCTGGAGCACCGCCTGGGTGCGGTCGCGTGCGTCGAGCTTCTGGTAGATCGACGCGAGGTGGTTCTTGACCGTCTTCTGCGAGATGTAGAGGCGCTCGGCCACCTCGGGCGTCGAGCACCCGTCGGCGATCAGCTGCAGGACCTCTTCCTCCCGCTTGGTGACGACGCGGTCCTCCTCGGCGGTGCGCGGCTCGTCGAGCTTGCGCACCTCCTCGAGCATCGACCGCGCGAGCTGCGGTGACAGCACGGTGTCGCCCTCGGCCGCCATGCGCACGGCCTCCGCGATCTCCCGGGTCGAGCAGTCCTTGGTGAGGTAGCCGATCGCCCCGGCGCGGATCGCGTTCGTCAGCACCTCCTGGTCGGCGTGCATCGTGAGCATCACGACCTTGGAGGGGTTGCCCGAGGACTTCACCAGACGGCAGGCCTCGACGCCGTCGCAGTTCGGCATCGTGACGTCCATCAGGATCACGTCGGGTTGCAGCTGGTCGGCGAGCGACACGGCCTCGACGCCGTCGCTGGCCTCGCCGATGACGTCGAACCCCGCCTCGGTCATCGAGCGGCGCAGTCCCTCGCGCAGCATGCGATGGTCATCGGCCAGCATCAGTCGGATGGGCATGACTACCTCCGGGTTCCGGTGTCGACGAGCGACGCGTCCGCGTCGCCCTGGTGGGTGGTGGCGCCCGTCTCCCGGCCGTCGTTCGGGCTGAGGGTGCACCGGACGCGGGTGCCACGACCCGGTGCGCTGACGATCTCGAGGCTGGCGCCGATGCTGGCCGCGCGTTCCCGCATGCCCAGCACGCCGTAGGAGTCGAGCCGGCCCGCACGCCCTTGCTCGAAGCCCACCCCGTTGTCGGTGACGTCGATGAGGGCGCGCTCTCCGTCGCACCGCCACACGACGCGCACCGCCGTGGCCTCGGCGTGGCGCTCGACGTTCGCGAGCGCCTCCTGGGCCACGCGCCACATCTCCCGCTCCTGGAGGATGGGGAGACGTGCGTGCTTGTCCGCCTCGACCTGGATCGTCAGCTCGCTGCGTTCGGCCACGCGGGCCGCGTACTGGTCGAGGACCTGCCCGAGCGACTGCTCGTCCGAGACGTCGGTCCGCAGGTCGTAGAGGGTGTCGCGCACCTCTCGGATCACGCCGCGCACGTCGTCGCGCAGCTGCAGGATCGGCGCGGAGAGGGACTCGCCGGCCTCGTCCTTGTCGACCAGGCGGTCGAGCTCGAACGCCAGGTACGCGAGCGACTGGCCGATGCGGTCGTGCAGGTCGCGGGCGATGCGCGTGCGCTCCTCGTCGGCGCCGACGGTGCGCAGACGGGCGAACCAGCGGGCGTTGTCCAGGGCCAGCGCCGCCGGGGCGACGAAGCCCTCGACGAGCTCCTGGTCCCGGGCGGTGAAGTGCTCGAAGTCGCTGTGCTCGATGGCCAGCAGGCCGATGATGGCGCCACGAGCGGCGAGCACGGTGTACAGACCCGAACCGGCACGGTCCGAGAGGCCGCCCTCGAGCGACAGGTCCGGCACGTGCACCAGCCGGTTCTCGGCGATCGCCTGGCGCAGGCCCGAGGGCAGCTCGGTCGGCCCGAGTCGGCCCGGCACGTGCATGCCCTGGTGGCGCACGACGTCCCAGTGGGCGTCGGCCTCGTCGAAGAGCAGCACGGCGACGCTGTCGAACTCGATCAGCGACTTCATGCGATTCAGGGTCGAATCGAGCACGTCGCCCAGGTCGAGCGACGCCGGCAGGGTCTGGGTGACCCGGTGCAGTGAGAAGAGCAGGGCGTTGGCGTCCGCCAGGCGGCCGAGACGGTCCATCGCGAGCTCTCGTTCGCGGTCCGCCTCACCCGAGATCCGGCGGGTGTAGCCCGCCACGACGGCGACCAGCAGCACGATGCCGCTCCAGGAGGCGGCCCGCAGGAGCGCCTCCTGGTGGTCGGGCGCCTCGGCGACGAAGGGGAACGTCACGGCGAGGACCGTGACGATCGCGACCCGCAGCGAGAACCCGAAGCCCCGGGCGAGTCCGGCGACGGTCACGGCCGTGAGCAGCGTGAAGATGAGTGGCGACTCCCACCCACCGGTCGCGATGACCGCGATGACGTGGAGGGCGACCTCGCCGAGCACCCGGACGAGCGACTGGACGTCGTCGGCGTACTTGATCGGCCGCATGGCGCGGAAGATGGCGTAGGCGACGACCAACGCGGTCCAGACCCGCAGCGACACGCCGGTGTCGTCGATGTCCGCCGAGACCAGCAGCAGCGAGATGGCCGTCGTGGCGAGCCGCATCGCGGTGATGAGGCCGTTGAACGTCGAGACTCGGTCGGAGGCGGTGTTCGGCAGCTGCTGGACGATGATGTCGAAGTCGCCCGTCGGCTGCTGCGACGGATCGATCAGCGCACTGCGCAGGTCGCGCGAGACCCGCGACCTGATGCGCGTGCCCAGACCGGGCGCGCCCGTGCCCTTGGGGACGGGGCGATCGTCTGACTCATCCTTGGCGTGCATCGGCGATCCTGGAAGCTGTTGCGCGGGGTGCTACCAGGTGCAGTCATCGGCACGTGTGTTCGCTGACTTGCAGAATTCGCCGAGAATTCTGGCGACGGCGGACCTGCGTCACGACGGCGGCCCGCGGTTATCGTGCGGCCCATGCGGCTGGTGGGACTCACGGGCGGGATCGGTGCGGGCAAGTCGACGGTGTCGTCGGGGCTGGCGGCGCGCGGCGCGGTGATCGTCGACGCAGACGCGATCGTCAAGGAGCTCCAGCAGCCCGGCACCGTCGTCTTCACCGAGATGGTCGAGCGCTTCGGACCGGGCATCGTCGGACCCGACGGCGACCTGGACCGCGCGGCGGTGGCCGAGCTGGTCTTCACCGACGCCTCGGCGCTCGCGGACCTGGGCGCGATCGTGCACCCGCGGGTGCACAACGAGATCGCCCGCAGGATCGAGGAGCAGCGGGGGAGCGACCGGGTGGTGATCCTGGACGTGCCGCTGCTGGTGGAGTCCGGGTGGAAGGACATGATCGGCACGATCGTCGTGGACCTGGACCCCGAGGTCGCGGTCGCACGCCTGGTGGAGCACCGCGGCTTCTCCGAGGAGGATGCCCGCAACCGCATCGCCAAGCAGGCGACCCGTGAGGAGCGCCTGGCGAAGGCGGACTTCGTCGTCGACAACCACGGTGCGCCGGCGGACCTGGACGCCCAGATCGAGGCCGCGTGGGAGTGGATCCTGGGCCTGGAACCGGGAGAGGTGGACCCGACGCCCGGCGGCTGACCGTTCGCTGTCAGACCCCCTCAGTACGATCTGCCCGTGAGCACTTCTCTGTCCTCCGGCACCCGCATGCAGCCCTCCGCGCTGCGCCCGTTCAAGATGGTGACCGAGTTCCGTCCCGCCGGCGACCAGCCCGGCGCGATCGAGGCGCTGTCCGAAGGCGTCAACACCGGCGAGCGCTTCCAGACGCTCCTGGGCATCACCGGGTCGGGCAAGTCCGCGACCATCGCCTGGACGATCGAGCAGGTGCAACGGCCGACGCTGGTGCTCGCCCCGAACAAGAGCCTGGCGGCGCAGCTGGCGAACGAGTTCCGCGAGTTCTTCCCCGAGAACCGCGTCGAGTACTTCGTCTCCTACTACGACTACTACCAGCCCGAGGCCTACATCGCGTCGAGCGACACCTTCATCGAGAAGGACTCGTCGGTGAACGACGAGATCGACCGCCTGCGCCACGCCGCCACCTCGGCGCTGCTGACCCGGCGGGACACGATCGTCGTCGCCTCGGTGTCGTGCATCTACGGCCTCGGTTCGCCGGTCGAGTACTCGAACCGCCTGTTCTCGGCGCGGGTGGGCGAGACGGTCGACCAGCGAGAGCTCCTGCGCCGCCTGGTGGACCTGCAGTACGAGCGCAACGACATGAACCTGGTGCGCGGGAAGTTCCGCGTGCGCGGCGACATCCTCGAGGTGCACCCCGCGTACGAGGAGACGACCGTGCGCATCGCCCTCTTCGGCGACGAGATCGAGTCCATCACCGTGGTGGACACGCTCACCGGCGAGCGCGTGTCCGAGCTGGACGACGTCGTCATCTTCCCGAACACCCACTACGCCATCTCCGACGAGCGCCTCGGCCTGGCCATCGGCCGCATCGAGACCGAGCTGCGGGACCGGCTCGCGTACTTCGAGAAGGAGGGCAAGCTGCTCGAGGCGCAGCGCCTGCGCATGCGCACCGAGTACGACCTCGAGATGCTCCAGGAGATGGGCTTCTGCAACGGCGTCGAGAACTACTCGGCGCCGATGGACGGTCGTGGCCCGGGCGAGGCGCCCCACACGCTGCTCGACTTCTTCCCGAAGGACTACCTGACGATCATCGACGAGTCCCACGTCACGATCCCGCAGCTGCACGGCCAGTACGAGGGCGACCGATCCCGCAAGGAGAACCTGATCGAGTTCGGGTTCCGCCTCCCCTCCGCGGCGGACAACCGCCCGCTCCGGTTCGAGGAGTGGGCCCAGCGGGCGGGTCAGACCATCTTCCTGTCGGCGACACCTGGAGACTGGGAGCTCGAGCACTCGGCTGCGGTGGTCGAGCAGATCGTGCGCCCGACCGGCCTGCTCGACCCCGAGGTCATCGTGAAGCCGACCAAGGGGCAGATCGACGACCTGCTGGCGTCCATCAACG
>JAFAFZ010000366.1 GCA_023423215.1 Actinomycetes bacterium | reverse complement strand
CGGGGGGCCCCGCCCGCCCGCCGCGGGGCCGGCCCCCGGCGCCGGTGGCACGCACGAGGGCCGCTGGGTGTACCTGCGCGGTCGCGACGTGTCGCTCGGCTGAGCCTCAGCGCGGGGCGCGGCCGTAGGGCTGGCTCGGCTCCTCGAGGTCCGGCGTCGGCGGCAGCGGCAGCACGAGCGGCACCGCGCCGAGCTCCTGGCGCTCGCCGTGGTGCCACAGCGTGAGCGGATCGCCGGCCCGCAGCTCGTAGGTCGCCTCGCCCTCGCACAGGGTGATCCGCAGGCGTCGCCCGCGGTGCCGCAGGCGCAGGACGATCTGGTGGAGCGCGTCCGGCAGCCGCGGCGCGAACCGCAGCTCGCCCGAGCTGGTGCGCAGGCCGCCGAAGCCCGCGACGAGCACCGTCCAGACCCCGGCCATGGCGGCCAGGTGCACGCCGTCGTCCGCGTTGCCGTTCAGGTCGTGCAGGTCGACGTACGCGGTCTCTCGCGCGTACCGCAGGGCCAGGTCCAGGTAGCCGATCTCGGCCGCCAGCACCGCCTGGCTCACGCTCGAGAGGGACGAGTCCCGGACCGTGATGGCCTCGTAGTAGTCGAAGTTGCGGCGCTTCTGGTCGTCGTCGAACTCATCGGGGCACAGGTGCATGGCCAGCACCAGGTCCGCCTGCTTCACCACCTGCCGCCGGTACAGGTCGAAGTACGGCTCGTGCTGGAGCAGCGGGTAGCGCTGGTTGTCGGTGTGCTCGAAGTCCCAGGCCTCGTGGTCGGTGAAGCCCTCGGACTGGGGGTGCACGCCGAGTCGCTCGTCGTAGGGGACGCGCATCGCGTCCGCTGCGGTCCGCCACGCGACCCGCTCGTCCGGGGTCGCCGAGAGGCGCGCCGCGACGTCCGGGTGGCGGTCGCACGCGTCGGCCGCGGCTCGCAGGTTCCGGCGCGCCATGAGGTTCGTGTACACGTTGTTGTCGACGACCGCCGTGTACTCGTCGGGCCCGGTGACGCCGTCGATGCGGAACTCGCCCGCATGGTCGAGGTGGCCCAGGCTGCGCCACAGGCGAGCCGTCTCGACCAGCAGCTCGACGCCGACCTCCCGCTCGAACGCCTCGTCGCCGGTCACCGTGACCTGGCGCACCACGGCCTCGGCGATCGCCGAGTTGATGTGGAACGCCGCGGTGCTGGCCGGCCAGTAGCCGGAGCACTCCTGCCCGCGGATCGTGCGCCACGGGAACGCGGCGCCCTCGAGGTTCAGCGCGCGGGCCCGCTCTCGGGCCAGGTCGAGCGTGCTGTGGCGCCAGCGCAGCACGTCGGCCGCGGCTCGGGGATGGCTGTGCGCCAGCAGCGGCAGCACGAAGGTCTCGGTGTCCCAGAAGGTGTGGCCGTCGTAGCCGTTGCCCGTCAGGCCCTTCGCCGGGATCGGACGCTGCTCGCCGCGTGCACCGCTCTGCAGCGCGTGGAACAGCGCGACGCGCGTCGCCTGCTGCAGGTCCGGATCGCCGACGACCTCCAGGTCGGCGGCCTCCCAGAACTCGTCCAGGAACTGGCGCTGCTCGGCCAGGAGCCCGTGCCAGCCGGTCTGCTCGGCGGCGGCCAACGCCGCGGCCACCTGGTCGCGCAGCGCGTGCTCGGAGCGCTGCGACGACCAGCCGTACCCGAGGTACTTCACGATGCGCAGCCGCTGGCCGGGTTCGAGGATCGCCGTGATGGTGGTGCGCCCCAGGTCCTCGTCGCAGTCGCAGCGCTGCGCGACGCCCTCGGGACCGTCGACCAGGTGCGACATCGCGCTGGCGACCTGGATGCCGCTCTTGGCGGTGCGGTGCACCAGGACGACCGTGCCGTCGCGTTCGGAGTGGTCGACCGGACGCAGCGGCGCCTTCAGCGGCGCGCCGACGCGAGGGTCCGCCTCCCGGGGCTCGGGCATCGGCTCGTTCGCCAGCAGCTCTGACTGGACGACGACCCGGGCGACGTCGCCGATCGCCTCGACCTCGTAGCAGATGGCCGCGACGGCACGCTGCGAGAACGACACGAGCCGCGTCGAGCGCACGGCCACCGCCTGGCCGGCCGGCGAGACCCACTCGAGCTCGCGCTCCAGCACGCCGGCGCGCAGGTCCAGGCGACGCCGGTGGTGGCGCAGCTCGCCGTAGCGCACGTCGAACGGCTCGTCGTCGACCAGGAGCCGGAAGAGCTTGCCGTTCGTGACGTTGATGACCGTCTGGCCGGTCTCGGGGAAGCCGTAGCCGACCTCGGCCGAGGGCATCGGGTGCTCCTCGTAGACCGAGTTCAGGTAGGTGCCCGGTGCGCCGTAGGGCTCGCCCTCGTCCAGGTTGCCGCGCAGGCCGATGTGGCCGTTCGACAGCGCCAGGATCGACTCGCTCCACCCGAGCCGGTCCACGTCGAGGGTCGGCTCGATCCAGGACCAGGGGTCGTCGCCACCGGTCGGGTTCCGCTCGATCACTGTGCTCCTGAGGTCGGGGCGGGGCTGCGGGGGATGACGTCGCGCAGGTCTTGGACGACGACGGTGGCGCCGCCCTCGTGCAGCGGTCCTGCGCTGCCGGTCCGGTCCACGCCCACGACGGCGGCGAACCCGCCGTCGTGGCCCGCCCGGACCCCCACCCC
>JAFAFZ010000123.1 GCA_023423215.1 Actinomycetes bacterium | reverse complement strand
GCGGTGGCTGCCGCGGCGACCACCGCACGCGCAGACCTCGTGATGAACGCGGCGGACCCGCGGTTCGTCATGGGCATCTTCGAGGGCGCGTTCGCCGCGGGCTGCCACTACATGGACATGGCGATGTCGGTCTCGACCCCGCACCCGCAGCACCCGCACGAGCAGTGCGGCGTGAAGCTGGGCGACCTGCAGTTCGAGCGCGCGGCGGCGTGGGAGGAGCGGGGCCTGCTCGCGCTGGCCGGCATGGGCGTCGAGCCCGGCATCGCCGACGTGTTCGCCCGCCACGCGGCCGACGAGCTGTTCAGCTCCATCCGGGAGATCGGCGTGCGCGACGGCGCGGACCTGACGGTGCGCGGCTACGACTTCGCGCCGACGTTCTCGATCTGGACGGTGATCGAGGAGTGCCTGAACCCTCCCGTGATCTGGGAGCGCGACCGCGGCTGGTACACGACCGCGCCGTTCTCGGAGCCCGAGGTCTTCACGTTCCCCGGCGGCATCGGACCGGTCGAGTGCGTCAACGTCGAGCACGAAGAGGTGCTGCTCGTGCCCCGTTGGATCGACTGCGAGCGGGTGACGTTCAAGTACGGGCTCGGGGACGAGTTCATCTCGGTGCTCGAGACGCTGCACAAGCTCGGGCTCGACCGCACCGACCCCGTCCAGGTGCGGGGCACCCAGGTCTCACCGCGCGACGTCGTCGCCGCCTGCCTGCCGGACCCGGCGGGCCTCGGCGACCGCATCGAGGGGCGGACCTGCGCCGGCACCTGGGTCACGGGCGTCGGCAAGGACGCCGAGGGCGCGCCGACCGGCGAGCGTGAGGTCTACCTGTACCACGTGGTCGACAACGCCGACACGATGGGCCGCGACGGCGTGCAGGCCGTCGTCTGGCAGACCGCCGTCGGTCCCGTCGTCGCCTGCGAGCTCATCGACGCAGGCGTGTGGGGCGGGGCCGGTGTGCTCGGCCCGGAGGCCCTGGCGCCGGCGCCGTTCCTCGACCTGCTCGCCGGCGAGTACGACTCGCCGTGGGGCATGGAGGAACGGACGCCGACAGCCTGATCCGGGGCCGGAGCGCCGCCCGCCCGGCGGACGTCAGCGAGAGATCTTGCTGACGTAGGAGTAGTCCGCCACCTCGGTGGTGAACCGGAAGTTCGAGGTCGAGCTGGTCAGCGGGCCGACCTTGATCAGCAGCGAGCTGGGCAGGTCCTCGATCGGGATGAAGCCCTGCTCGAGACCCGGCTGGAACAGCCCGCCGACGGCCAGGCCGGTCTTGATCAGGTCGGTCAGCGCGCCGGTGGTCGGCAGGTGGACCTGGGCGGCGATCCCGATGATGTCGTCGGGGTTGCCGAGGCCCTCGATCACCGCGCCGATCATGCTGCCCAGGGCGCTCAGGAAGTTGCCCAGGTTGTCGACGATCAACTGGATCAGCTCCTCGGTCGTGGGCGGCGTGTCCGAGCCGGCGATGAGCATCTCGAGGGCGTCCTCCAGCACCGGGCCCAGGGCGGTCTTCAGCGCATCGCTGACGGCGCAGCCGGCGAAGACCCCGTCGCGCTCGGCGACGAAGGTGAGCGTGCCGATGATCTCGAACGGCGCGGTGCCGAGCGCCAGGTCGCCGATGTCCAGGTTCTGCACGTTCGGCAGCAGGATGTCGGCCGCGCCCGCCGGGACCTGCACGGTGGTGCCGCTCGGCGCGGCGTCGTTCGCCGGCAGCTTCTGCGTGTAGCACTGCGATGCGAACGAGGTCGACGAGGACCCGGGCACGCCCAGCTTCGAGCGGAAGCCGAGCTGCATCACGTACGGCTCGTCGCCGCCGTCGTTGTCCTCGTCGTCGTGGACGGTGATGGACGTCGCCGACACCTTCCACTGCGACGGCGCGGGGCCGTTGGGGGTGCAGGCCGCGCCGATGAGCGCGGCCATGAGCCCGAACGTGATGATCGCCGAGACCTTGCGCATGATGTTGACCCTCCCAGGCTGGGCAGCCCCCTCCAGGCGCTGTGCCCACACAACGACCGGGACCCTAGTTCGGGGGTGCAGCCGATGTCGTGTCCACCGTCACACCACGGCACCCGTGCCGCTCGGGTGCCGGGCTCAGGCGGTGACGGGGGTGTAGACGCCGACCGCGAAGCGCTCGCCGTCCCAGTGGTCCAGGGTCCACACCGAGCCCTTCGCGCACCCGGACTTGCCGGGGACGTGCAACCCGCGGAGCTGCGCGCGGCGGATGAGGTCCGGGATCACGTCGCCGTGGCTGCACAACACCGCGGTGCTCCACCCGACCGACTCGACGAGGGCCCAGGCGTCCTCGACGGGGGTGCCCTCGGAGAGCTCGTCGCAGGTCTCGATCTCCAGCCCGAGGGCCGCCGCGAGCGGCTCCATGGTCTGCACGCAGCGCGGGAACGGGCTGCTCAGGATGCGCGTGATGGGCAGGTGGCGCAGCCAGTCGGCGAGCTTCTCGGACTGCACGCGACCCGCCTCGTCCAAGGGGCGGTCGTCGTCGGCCGGATCGCGGTCGTCACGGTGCCCGGCGGATCCGTGGCGGACGAGGTACGTCGTCATCGGCGGACACGGTAGCCGTGCCGTCGAGCCGCACCGGCACCCCCCGGTCGACCAGGAACTCGATCGTCGAGGCCCGCGCCACGTGCTGGTGCGCGTCGATGCCGACGGAGCGGGCGCCCTCGACGTTCGGGAGCAGGTCGTCGATGAACAGCGCCTGCTCGGGACGTACCTCGAGCTGGTCCAGCACGTGGCGGAACACGTCGGGGTCGGGCTTCGCGACGCCCAGCTCGGCGGTGTTGAAGATCACGTCGAACTCGTCGGTCAGGTCCAGCACGTCCAGGTCGCGGCGCAGCCGCGTGGTGCCGTTCGAGAGCAGTGCGACCGTCGCGTGGCGCCGCACGGCCCGCAGCACCTCGAGCATCGGCACGTCGACCAGCCCGACGTTCGCCTCCCACTCGTCGAGCGCGCCCGCCACCGACGGTCCGTGGGCATCCAGGACACGGGCGCGGATCGTGTCCATCCAGCCTCGGTACGCCAGCCGGCCCGTCATGGCGGCGGCGCCGAGCTCTGGCTCGAACGCGACCGCCAGGATCGTGCCCGGCTCCAGTCCGTAGGCGACCTCGACGTCGGCCATCTCGGCCTCGTTCCAGTCCCGGATGACGCCGTCCAGGTCGAACACCACGGCGACCGGCACCTCGGAGCCGCTCATCGCAGCCCCCGCAGGCGGTCCAGCACCACGGGGAGCGCGTCGAGCAGCCGGGTCACGTCGTCGTCGGAGCTGCTCCACCCGACCGAGACGCGCAGCGAGCGCTCGGCGTCGACGCCCATGGCGGCGAGCACCGGTGAGGGCTCGAGCGATTCGCTGCTGCACGAGCTGCCCGAGTGCACCGCCACGCCGGCCTGGTCGAGCCCGAGCAGGACGGGCTGCGGCTCGACCCCGTCGATGCCCAGGCAGACGAGGTGCGGGAGGCGATGGTCCGGGTCGCCCAGGCGGTGCACGCCGTCGGTCGCCTCGACCCACGCGCCCACGCGGTCGGTCAGCGCACGCTGCCGCGCCGCCTCGTCCGGCAACGTGTCGAGCACCTCCTCGGCGGCGGCGGCGAAGCCGACCAGCGCGGCGACGTCCTCCATGCCGGCGCGCCGAGCTCGCTCCTGGTCGCCGCCGACGAGCAGCGGAGGGATGCGCACGCCGCGCCGCACGAGCAGCGCGCCGGTGCCGGGCGGTCCGCCGAACTTGTGCGCGGACACCGACAGCAGGTCTGCGCCGAGCGAGCCGAAGTCGACCGGCACGTGCCCGACCGCCTGCGCCGCGTCGACGTGGACCAGCACGCCGAGCTCGCGGCAGCGCTCGACGACCGGTTCGACCGGTTGCAGCGTCCCGACCTCGTGGTTGCCCCACTGGACGGGCACGAGCGCGGTGCCGGGACGCACCGCGTCCAGCAGCTCGTCCGCGTCGATGCGGCCGAGCCGATCGACGCCGACCTCGACGAGCTCGCCGCGTCCGGCCCACGGTCGTCCGGCCCACTCGCGCACGGCGGAGTGCTCGACCGGCGACGCGACGACGCGGACCGGTTCGTCGTCAGCGACGCGCTCGGCGGCACCGAAGCTCGCCGTCGCGATCGACTCGGTGGCGCCCGAGGTGAAGACGACCTCTCGGCTGCGCGCGCCGAGGAGCGCCGCGACGCGATCCCGGGCGTCCTCGAGCAGCGCACGTGAGGTCATGCCCTCGGCGTGGATGCGACCTGGGTCCGCACCGCCGCCGTCGTAGGTCGCCACGATCGCGTCGCGGGCGACGGGGCGCAGGGGGGTGGTGGACGCGTGGTCGAGGTAGGCGCGCACGGAGGGCGGAGGTGTCAGCGCTCGTCGTCGAACGCGGTGACGCACAGGCCGTCGCCGCCGACCGCGGCGGACGTCAGGTCCACGCTGGTCTCCCGGTAGAGCGTGCCGAGCATGCCCTTGACCATGCCGCGGTCGACCGCGCAGATGACGGGGTGCTCGACCGCCGCGTCGCCGAAGGGGCAGTGCTCGGTGACGAGCCGGAGGGAGTTGCCCTCCTTCTCGGCGTGGGCGGCGAACCCGTGCGCCGAGAGCGCATCGGCGACCGAGTGCAGCGCGGCGCGGAACGACCGCGTGCTCTGCTCGCCCATCGCGCCGGCCATCGCCTGGCCGTACTCGACGCCGACCTCTTCGGCCAGCGCCGAGGCCCGCTCCGGTCCGAGCTCGCCCAAGGCGCGCCCGAGCAGCTTCACGAGGACGTCGTCCTGGCGGACGGGCACGTTCAGGGTGACCTCGTCCGAGCACGCCCGGTAGCGCTTCGAGGGTCGGCCGGCGCCGCCCGCAGGACGTTCGGTCGAGATCTCGAGGTACCCACCGGCCGACAGCTTGTCGAGGTGGTGCCGGGCCACGTTCGCGTGCAGGTCGAAGCGCTCGGCCACCTCGGACGCCGTGACGCCGATCGGGTTCTCGTGCGCGAAGAGGTAGATCTCCCGACGCGTCGGATCGCCGAAGGCCGACGTGATCGCGGTGACGACCGAGGCGAACTCGGTCGGACTGAGCGGATCCACCCACCCAGACTACCGGTGGGTGGCGCATGCCACCCGTGCAGCCGCCGCCCCTGCTTGCCCCGGCTGTCGGGGCTTGGGAAGCTCGTCCACCGTGGCCGGGTTGCCCACGGGTGGCAGATCGTCCGATCCCGCCGCGTCGCGCCCAGGGCGCACCCACCCCCGACCAGCAGGAGCGAGGACCGCACTCCATGTCGATCACCGAGCAGGACGTCATCGAGGCGCTGCGACCCGTGCAGGACCCGGAGCTCCACCGCTCCATCGTCGACCTGGACATGGTCCGCTCGGTGCAGCTGCAGGGGCCGACGGTCAACCTGCTGGTGGCGCTGACCATCCCCGGCTGCCCGCTCAAGGCCGAGATCCAGAACCGGGTGAGCACGGCGGTCACCGCGCTCGACGGCGTCGAGTCGGTGAACCTCGAGTTCACGTCGATGACCGACGCCGAGCGCGAACACCTGCGCACGAAGTTGCACGGCGACCCGGCGTCGACGGCCGGCTCGCAGCCCTCGCACGGTCACGCCGAGGGGCGCGCCATCCCGTTCGCCGATCCGTCGTCGAAGACCCGCGTGCTGCTCATCGCGTCGGGCAAGGGTGGCGTCGGCAAGTCCTCGGTCACGGCCAACCTGGCGATCGCGCTCGCCCAGCGCGGCAAGCGCGTGTCGGTCGTCGACGCGGACGTCTGGGGCTTCTCGATCCCGCGCATGCTCGGGGTGGACCGCCCGCCGGTCCTGATCGACCAGATGATCGTGCCGCCCGAGGCCTACGGCGTGAACTGCATCTCGATGGGCTTCTTCGTCGAGGAGGACCAGCCCGTCATCTGGCGTGGCCCGATGCTGCACAAGGCGCTCGAGCAGTTCCTGACCGACGTGTTCTGGGACGAGCCCGACTACCTCGTCGTCGACCTGCCCCCGGGGACCGGTGACATCTCGATCTCGCTGGCCCAGTTCCTGCCACGCGCCGAGCTCTACGTCGTGACGACCCCGCAGCCCGCAGCGCAGAAGGTCGCCCAGCGTGCGGCGTTCATGGCCGAGAAGGTCCGCCTGGACACCAAGGGCGTCATCGAGAACATGTCGTGGTTCACCGGCGACGACGGCAAGCGCTACGAGCTGTTCGGCTCGGGCGGCGG
>JAFAFZ010000117.1 GCA_023423215.1 Actinomycetes bacterium | reverse complement strand
CGGCGGCGACGCGCCGCCCCAGGTCGCGGCGTCGACGCTGGCGGGCGACGTCCAGGCTCGGCGGCTCCTGACGGACCGAGGAGAGGCTGCCGAGGACCTCGGAGCGCAGGTGCGCCGGCGGTGCGGCCGAGGTCGTGCTGGCGAGCCGGGCAGCGGTGTCGCGGAACTCGTCCACCTCGGCGCGAGCGTCGGGGTGCGCGGCCAGGTAGGCCTCGAAGCGGTCCAGGTCGTGGCCCTCGAGCGCGTCCAGGGCGTACAGCCCGGCCAGGCCGGCCACGTCGTCGTCGTCGGGGCGGTCGATGCTCATGCTCACGTCGCCACCTCCAACCGGTCGCGCAGTCGGATCAGTCCATCGCGGATCCGCGTCTTGACGGTGCCCAGCGGGAGGTCGAGCATCGCCGCGACCACTCGGTGGCTGTAGCCCCCGTAGAAGGCGAGCTCGACCGACCGCCGCTGGTTGTCGGTCAGCTCGGCCAGCGCACGTGAGACCCGTTCGCGGTCGAGCCGGTCGCCGACCACCGCAGCGACGTCCTCGTCCGGCACGGCGGCGTCACGCACGGCGACGCGCAGGTCCCGGTCGCGCGACGCCTGCTCGGAGCGCACCCGGTCGACCGCGCGGCGGTGCGCGATGGTCAGCGCCCAGGTGGTCGCGGAACCCCGCTCGGCGGAGTAGCGCGGCGCCGTGCGCCACAGCTCCAACATCACCTCCTGCGTGACCTCCTCGGACCGGGCCGGATCCCTGACGACCGACCGCACCAAGCCGAAGACCCGGGCGGCCACCACGTCGTAGAACGCGGCGAACGCCTGCTCGTCGCCACGCGCCGCCTGTTCGAGCAGCCCCTCGGGGTCGGTCGCCAGGGGGTGGCGACCGACCCTGCGGGAGCGGGACGACAGCTCGTCGCGCGGTGACGTCGGGTCCATACGCCCCTTCTTCGTCACCGACGGGGATCCGGATTGGTCGGAGGGCACGTCATGCGCGTGGGCGGCCTCAGCCGCAGGCCGCGGACACCGAGGGGTAGGGGTTCGCCGGGCGCCCACCCGCGGGCTTCAGGCCCATGTGCAGGTGCGGATCGGTGCCCTCGGCGTTGCCCGAGTCGCCGACCCTGCCGATCGGCGTGCCGGCCGAGACCTGGCCGCCGGAGCCGATCGTCGCGGAGAGGTGGGCGCCGTAGACCACCCAGCCGTCGGGGCTGGACAGGCTGAACGTCGTGCCGCCGAGTCCGTCGGTGCCGAAGGTGACGACGCCCGACACCGGCGCGACGATCGTGGTGCCGGCGGGGGCGAAGAGGTCGGTGCCCTCGTGGAAGCGGTCGCTGCCGCGCGGGAAGCCCCAGTCGTTCATGAAGCTCGCACCGGGCACCGGGCAGACCATGCGGGGACCGATCCACGAGACGGACCCGCTCGAGCTGCCCGAGCTGCTCCCCGACGAGGCGGTGGTGGTCGCGCCGGACGCGGCCGACGTGGAGGACGCCGACCCACCGGCGGGGATGGTCAGGACCTTGCCCGGCAGGATGAGGCTGGTGGCGTGCAGGCCGTTGGCCGAGAGCAGCGCCGAGAGCTTGACGCCGTGCCGGCGGGCGATGCGCTCGAGGACGTCGCCTTCCTCCACCGTGTACGAACCGCCCGACGACGACGTCGAGCCCGATGCGCCGCCGGCACCACCGGAGCCGCCGGATCCGGCTGCGGGGAGCGACAGCACCTGTCCGACCATCAGCAGGTCGTCGGCGTCGAGGCCGTTCGCCGCGAGCAGCGCCGAGAGCTTGACGCCGTGCCGGCGGGCGATGCGTTCGAGGACGTCGCCCTGCTGCACCGTGTAGGTGCCCGCGCCACCGGACGCGGTCGACGACGCCGTCGACGCGGCGGACGAGGAGGCCGCAGCCGCGGAGCCCGACGACGAGCCGCCCGAGGACGCGCCACCACGGGTGAGCGAGGGGTTGGCCGGATCGAGCAGCACCCGCGCACCCTGGTAGAGGCGGTCGCCCACGAGTCCGTTCACGGCGCGCAGCACGTTCGCGTCGACGCCGTAGGTGCGTGCGATCGAGCTGACGGAGTCGCCGGGCGCGACCACGTGGTAGCGCAGTCCGCCGAGGCTGCCCGAGGGGACGGTCGAGGCGCCGCCGCCGGACGCCCCGACCGCCACCGGCGCGAGGCCAGCGGCGACGACGGCGAGTGCGAGCAGCACCTTGGACGGGAGGTGGAGGTGGTTTCGCATGCGACTCGCGTCGGCGCGTCGACGCAGGTCATGAGTGGTCCACCCAGCGTGTCGCCACGCTTCACGCAGCGTGGCAGGGGGTCGCCGTCGACTACGTCGGAGCTGCCCGGTGCGCATGCCATCGTCGGGCCCTACCCCGACGACGCGGTGCGCAACCGCAGGGATCGATCAGTCGGGGTGGACCGTCGCCACGATCGCCTTGAGGTACGCGCCCTGGGGCAACCCGCCCGGGTGGTCGACGGCGTGCGCCGTGTGCGACACGCCGTCCAGGCGGACCCCGGCGCGGGTGGCGGCGCCCGTGACCGCGGCGAGGAAGTCCTCGGTGGTGACGCGGGCGGAGCACGACGCCTGGACCAGGGTGCCGCCGGGCTCGAGCAGGTCGAGCGCCGACTCCGTCAGGCGGCCGTACGCGTGCAGCGCACCCTCGACCTGGCGCTGTCGCGACGCGAACGACGGAGGGTCCACGACCACGAGGTCGAAGCGTCGACCGTCCTCGGCCATCTGCGCCATGACCGTCGCGGCGTCACCGGTCGAGGTGTGGTGCGAGCAGGCCCGCACCGCGGCGCGGGAGGCGTTGAGGGACATGTTGCGCCGTGCCGCAGCGATGGCGGGCGCGCTGATGTCGACGCTGTGCACGAGGGTCGCCCCACCGGCCGCAGCGTTGACCGAGAAGCCGCCGGTGCTGCAGAAGACGTCGAGCACCCGGGCGCCCCTCGAGATCGAGCGCACGCGCTGGCGGTTGTCGCGCTGGTCGAGGAAGAAGCCGGTCTTCTGCCCGTGCACGACGTCGGCCTCGAAGCGCAGGTCGTGCTCGAGGAAGCGCACGGGGCGCTCGGGCGCCTCGCCCCGCAGCGTCACGCCGTCCGCCAGCGGCGCGCCGCCGGGCGTGGCGAACTGCTCGACCCGTCCCGACGCCGCCACGCTCCGACCGAGGCGCAGCACCAGCCGCTCGGGCGCCACGACCTCGTCGAGCACGTCGAGCAGCACCTCCAGGTGCGGGAGCCAGGCGGCCGTGTAGAGCTTCAGGACGTAGGTGGACGCGTAGCGGTCGAGCACCAACCCGGGCAGGCCGTCGTTCTCGCCGTGCACGCAGCGCCACGCCGTCGTGTGCGTGGCGTCGATCGCCACCTCGCGCGCGGCCACGGCGTCACGCATGCGCTCGAGCCAGAACGCCCGGTCGATCGTGCGGGGCCGCCCGTGGTGCAGGACCTTGACGCGGATCGCCGAGTCGGGGTCGAACAGGCCGATCGCCAGAAACTCCCGCCGGTCGTCGAACACGACCGCCAGGTCGCCCGGCCGCCCGTCGGGGGCGATCTGGGTGATGGCGCCGTCGAACACCCACGGGTGTCCGCTGCGGATCTGGCGCTGCGCGTCCTTGGTGACCCGGGTGGCGAGCCGCCGCGGCTCGGTCATCGGCTGTCGCGAGCCGGTCGCGTCGGCTTCTTCGGCAGGTGGCGCAGCCCCATCCAGGCCAGCGCAGAGAGGTGGGCGGCGACCTCGTCCGCGGACATCTTCGGGTTGAGCACCCACCAGTGGCCCACGAAGGTCACCATCCCGATGAGCGCCTGGGAGTACACCGGCGCGGCCTTCGGGTCGTAGCCGGCCTTCTTGAACTCGGCCGTGACCACGTCGCCGACGCGGTCCGCCACCTCGGCCAGCAGGTTGGCGAGCCCGTTCTGCGTGGGCGAGTCGCGCGACAGGACCGCGAAACCGTCGGGTCGGTCGCGCACGTAGCGCATGAACGCGAGCGCTGCGCCGTCGATCATCTCGCGTGGGCTGTCGGACGAGATCGCCTCGGAGATCTGCCCGATGACGTGGTCCATCTCCCGGTCGACGATGACGGCGTAGAGGCCTTCCTTGCCGCCGAAGTGCTCGTAGATGACCGGCTTCGAGATCTTGGCGCGCTCGGCGATCTCCTCGACCGAGGTGCCCTCGTAGCCCTTCTCCGCGAACACCTGCCGCCCGACGTCGACGAGCTGGTTGCGTCGCTCCCCGGCGGACAGCCGGGTGCGTGTGCCGTCTGCCATGTTGACCACCGTACTACGGCACCGTAGGTTACGGTCTGGTAGGTTACGCAGCGGTAGGTTACGCCGCCGTAGCCACGGATCGGCCCGATCCCGGACCGGACGAAACCAATGGCGCTCGTCGGGTGTCTGACCCCCCGAGACCTCCCCCGAGCGTCGCCCGAGCCCCTCCCACCGCACCTGCGACCCCAGACCGCACCGCGACAGTCAGGAACGCCGTGACCGAGATCATGACCCCGCCCACGACCGAGGAGACCCGCCGGCAGATCAAGGCGGAGCTGCCCGAGGACACCTTCGCCCGACAGCCCCAGCGGGCGCTGTGGTTCATCCCGCTCGTGGCGGCCGCCGTCGCCTCCGCGTGGACGATCATTGTCGTGCAGCCGGCGTGGTACCTCTGCCTCCTGCTCGGCCTCGTCATGGGCCAGTGCTTCGCCGCCATGGGCTTCCTGGCGCACGAGGTGCTGCACGGGTCCGTCGTGAAGAGCAAGGGCCTGCAGTACTTCCTGGGCTACCTCGGCTTCGGCCCGATGCTGGTGTCGCCCTCGCTGTGGCGGGTCTGGCACAACCAGGTCCACCACGGGAAGACCAACATGGGCAACGCCGACCCCGACAGCTTCGGCACGGTGAGCCGCTACGAGAAGGCGCCGTCGACCCGGTTCGTCGCCCGGCTCGCCCCCGGCTCGCGCCACTGGTCGAGCGCGTTCTTCTTCGCGTACTGGTTCACCTTCCACGCGCAGGTCGTGCTGTGGATCCAGGCCCGCTACATGCGCGGCTTCGCCCGCTTCAACCGCCGCCGGGCGATCATCGACAGCGCCGTGTGCCTGGCGATGTGGGTCGTCGTCGCCGTCCTGGCCGGGCCCTTCTACAGCCTGTTCGTCGTGGTCGTCCCGCTCGTCGTCACCAACTTCCTGGTGATGAGCTACATCGCCACGAACCACTTCATGCGGCCGATGACCGAGGCGAACGACCCGATCGAGAACTCGATGAGCGTCACGACCCTGCCGATCGTCGACCGCCTGCACTTCAACTTCAGCCACCACGTCGAGCACCACCTGTTCCCGATGATGAGCGCCAAGCACGCCCCGCGGGTCCGTAGCTGGCTCCGGGCGAATGAGGGCGAGCGCTACGTCTCGCCGAACCACGTGCGTGCCTTCACGTACCTGTACCGCACCCCTCGCGTGTACCTGGACGCGACGACGCTCGTCGACCCGGAGCGCCCCGACGAGGTGCGCGCGGACATCGCGGAGGTCACCCGCCAGCTGGTCCACTGAGCCCGGCGCGGCGGCCGCGGACCCCGCCCGCCGCGGGTCGGACGACGGCGCTCCCTACACTCCGGCGCATGTCTGCTGCGCGTCGCTCCCGCACCCCGGTCCTGTTGGCCACGGCCGCCTGCGCCCTCGTGGCGGCGCTCGCCGTCGGCGCCGGCACGGCCGGTGCGCACGACGACGTGGGCGAGATGACGGTCACCAGCTCGGTGCAGGCCGGACCCGGCACGGTGCGCCTCGAGGTCGGCCTCGTGTACGAGAACGACGGGCACCTGGCCGAGGACGCGACGGTCACCGCCACGCTCACCGGGCC
>JAFAFZ010000098.1 GCA_023423215.1 Actinomycetes bacterium | reverse complement strand
CGAACTCCGGGACCTCGATGAGGTTGCTGAACAGGATGACGCCGGCGCCGCCGATGCCGATCCCGATGAGCGCGACGGCGACGGGCAGTCCCATGGCGAGCACCGAGCCGAACGCCACGATCAGGATCACGATGGCGAAGGCCAGGCCGAGCGCCTCGGAGGTCGGCTCCTCGAACTCGGCGAAGACGAAACCGCCGAGCTCGATCCGCAGGCCGTCGACGCCCGGCACGTCGTCGAGGATCTCCTCGCGGACGTCGGTCATCAGCTCGAAGTCGGTGTCCTGGGGGAACTCGACGTTGGCGTACGCGATCGTGCCGTCCCGGGAGATCTGGTCGGGCGAGTCGTAGGGCGACTGGACGCGCGACACGCCCTCCATCTCGGCGACGTCGGTGAACACCGCCGACATCGCCTGTTGCACCTCGGGGTCGTCCACGCCCTGCTCGGCGCGGAACACGATCGTGCCCGTCTGCCCGGCGCCCTGACCCTCGAAGCCGGATTCGAGGATCTCGAACCCGGCGGTGGACTCGCTGCCCTCGAGCGTGAAGTCCTGTCGGTAGTCGTCACCCACGGCGGACGCGATGGCGTTCGACCCGATGAGCAGCACGATCCAGATGGCCACGACCAGCCAGCGGCGGTCATGGCACCAAGGTCCGATCCTGGCGAACATCGTCAGCTCCCTTCTGGTCTCGGTTCCGAGACCACTGACCGCCCGCCACGCTCCTTGCGCTTGCTACCACATCCGTCGGGGGATCGCTCCGGATCCGACTGGCGCGGCGGTCGAACGTTCCGACGTCGCGGCCGGCCTGGACTCATCGTTGCGCCACCGACCACGGTGACGGCCCGTCCTCGACGTCCCCGTCAGGCCCTCGCCTCGACCAAGGAGGTGCCCATGAGCGCCATCGCCTCCTCGAAGGTCGGATCAGCCGAACGCTGCGCCATGTCCTCCTCGTCGAGCACCGGACCCCGCTGCTGCACCCACCAGATGTTGTCGAGCGGATCACGGATCCGCCCGACCCGGTCACCCCAGAAGAGCTCGGTCACCGGTGTGACCAGCTGGGCGCCGGCGCCGAGCGCACGCTCGACGACGGCGTCCGCATCGCCGACGTAGATGCGGTGGTGGCTCGGCGTCGCGGGCCAGCCCTCCGGCGTGTCGAACAACAGGAGCACGGTGTCGCAGATGCGCACCTCGGCGTGTGCGACCCTGCCGTCGGGCGCGGCGAGCAGCGCGAGCTCCTCCGCCCCGAACACCTCGGTCAGGAACCGCATCAGCCGCTTCGTGTCGGCCGTGACCAGCCACGAGCACACGGTCGAGTAGCCGTCGGGGGTGACGTCGGGCGGTGCGGTCGGATCGTTCGTCTCTGGAGCCATGACGTCGACCGTAGGGACCGATGCGGTCAGATCCTGTCCTCGATCGGATCGATCGTCAGACGACGGGGAACCGGTCGAGCGGAGCGAGCCGCCCGAGGTTCGTGAAGGCGCCGCCGACGTGTGCGCCGATCCGCCTGAGCGCGTCGACGACGTCGGTCGCGCCGAGGTGGGCCGGAACTGCCGAGGCGGGGTTCAGGCGGCTGGCGTCGTTCCAGGTCGCGATCTCGGGCACCGCGCCCCGGGCGGCGATGCCCTGCAGGGTCGCGTTCGCCTGGTAGAGGATGTCGCCGAGCCGGCCGGAGAACGGCACGGGTGGGCACAGCCGGTTCCGTTCGTCGTCGGTGAGCGGAGCCGCCTCGACCACGCCGATCACCGCGGCGCTCCAGCACAGGTAGCCGAGCGTGACGTACTGCAGTGTGGTGCGGTCCTCGGCGAACACGGGTCGCGGCGTCGTGGGCCGCACGCCCGCGGCGGTGCAGTCGACGACGATGCGGTCGGGGCGGTTCACGATGTCCTCGCCCTCCGTGCGGATCGTGGTGCTGCCGACGTGGCGGACCCGGTCGCGCCGCACGTCCTGGATCGAGCGGAGCGTGTCGATCTCGCCGACGCTGACGGTCGCGCCGCGGAAGGCGGTGGCCGCTCGCTCCGGTTCGATGCGGAGGAAGACGTCGTCGTCCTCGAGCCGGCGGGCGAAGTCGAGCGGGTCGGTGGCGTCGGCCGATGCAGCGACCCACGAGGCCTGCAGCTCCATGTAGGACCCCACCAGGTCGAGCGGCTGGGCCTTGGCCCGGTTGAACAGCCACAGCTCGCTCGGTCGGACCCAGGTGATCAGGTCGGGATCGACGCCGTGGTCGAGCAGCCACCCACAGGTGTCCATCGCGGTCTTGCCACCGCCCAGGACCGTGAACCCCGACGGTGCCCCGGCAAGGTGGACGAGCTCGTTCGGCGAGATCACGACTGCGTCGTCGTCGACGCCGAACGGTGGTCGGTGTCGAGAGGGGATGGTGGAGCCGACGTAGGTGGCGTCGACCACTCGTCGGCGGACCACGACCTCGGTCTCGGCGCCGCTCGTGAGCGACACGAGCCGGTGGACGCCGTCCGCTCCCCCGGCGTGTTCGGTCATCCCGCAGAAGCGCACGCGCCCCGTGGGCAGGAG